>JANFXS010000664.1 GCA_024460105.1 Anaerotignum faecicola | reverse complement strand
AATACGTCATCACAATCTCCTGCACCGCCAGCTGGTTCAATGTGCTGGAGCCGCCGCTGGTTAACACGGCACAGGAAATCTGTTCCTCCGGAAGAACCGTCAGGCTGCCGTGATAGAAGTTCGTATCGCCGCCCTTAACAAGGGCCTTTATCCCATAGCGGCTGAATGGATACGTCTCCACGCTGTCCCAGCCAAGCCCATAGGATAAGGTCGTATCGCAGCCCTTCGGATTGATCTCCTCATGATAACGGCTGGTTTCCATGGCAGTCAGCGCTCCGTCGGACAGCAGCCTGGCATTGCCGCTTCTGTTCCTCATAAAGATTTCCGAAAAACGGCACAGGTCCATGGCAGTCGCGTAAATGCCGCCGCTGCCGATC
>JANFXS010000663.1 GCA_024460105.1 Anaerotignum faecicola | reverse complement strand
GAGCCGCCAGAGGGATTCCCACCGGTTTATTGTCATGCATACCGTGACGTAGTAGAGGAGATCAGGGGGTACATAGAGTGAAACGACAAGAAATCCCGCCGGGATACATTAACCAGAAGGAGATACAGGCCGCACAGCGGTATTACAAGATCGGCCGCATGGTAATGGTACATACCTACAAGGCCCAGGGGATCGATTCCATGGGGCATACCGGGGAGGCGCACCGCGGGAAGATCATGGCGAAGTATAAATACTTTGCATTGGTTAGGCTGCCAAGTGGTGTACTGGATAGCGCGCTATGGCCAGATTTAGTATTGCAGATGCGGAAACGAAAAAGATATAGGCAGGGAGGCGAGGCCGGTGGAGCAAAACAGTCC
>JANFXS010000662.1 GCA_024460105.1 Anaerotignum faecicola | reverse complement strand
GCAACGTCAATATCCCGAATACTGCGCTGCAGATTGCCAATCTCCCAGACGACGCCGTGGTAGAGACCAATGCCGTATTCAGTTTAGACAGCATCCAGCCCATCGTCGCCGGAGCCATCCCGGAGCAGGTAAAGGCCTTAATCACCCCTCATGTAGAAAATCATGAGAGAATCCTAAAAGCCGCCCTTACATACGACCGCAGCCTCGTCTGCGAGGCCTTCCTTGCCGATCCCCTTGTAAAAGGACGCGCATCCGAGGAAGAAGTAAAAACCCTGGTAAACGACATGATCGCCAACACCATAAACTATCTTCCCGACGGCTGGAAATAAAATAAGATAAAAAGGTGCTTCGCTTTATATCTCCAAAAGCGAAGCACC
>JANFXS010000661.1 GCA_024460105.1 Anaerotignum faecicola | reverse complement strand
TTTTTGAATTTCGTATTCCATGTAGGAAGCCAAACCATAAACAAAGTCAATCTCACCGCGATTCACCGCCTCTAAAGCGTCACTGGCGTTATGAAAGAACTCCACCCTGTCCGCCCGGATTGTTCCCGGCAGTCCTCTCCCCTCGATCACCGCCCCCACAAGTCCATCCCCCGGAAAGCTGGACGCCTTGCTGCGCACGACAATACTGTTCATACTGGCATATGGCGCCGTAAGCACCATTCCCTTCTGCATGGAATCAGACACATCTCCCAGATAAAAGCCCAGAAGATCCGCCGCGCATGTCCCGGCAATAGTTGGGAACGTAAAGACAGGCTTTTTTGAAACATATGCCGAATATTTGCATGTGTCAAGCGCTT
>JANFXS010000660.1 GCA_024460105.1 Anaerotignum faecicola | reverse complement strand
GTCCAGGCTCCTTAGCAATGTATGTACCGCCACCTCACGCGGCACATTTCCCATCATCAGATGTGTATACGGGGATGCCACCGGCTCCACCTGACCGTCCAGAATCAGCGCCTTCAGCTTTTCCATGACCTCTGGAGCCAGCCTCTCTATTTCATTCAGCGTCTTGCCGCTGGCCTCAAATCCTATTTTATACTGATTGTCCCGAACCAGGTCAAACAGCTTTTCATAGCAGTTTTTCACGACCCATTCCCGCCGTTCCATTTTCAGCTGGGAATACTGGATATTCGCATGTGGAAGAAAAATAACTTTAGGCCTCATATTATTTGCTCCAATCAAAGATTATTTTAAATACATCCTCGCCCTTCGCCATCTTGTAT
>JANFXS010000659.1 GCA_024460105.1 Anaerotignum faecicola | reverse complement strand
ACAAGCTAAAGAGATTACAAAACTGGCTCAGACAGCATTGGATGCAGCCACCAAGGTAAAGACATTCACGCAGTTATGGGACACCCTGAAAGAATCGGTTCAGTCTGGTTGGACTCAGAGTTGGGAAATCATCATTGGTGATTTCGAAGAGGCAAAAGAACTTTTAACTGAGGTTAGCAACGCCCTTGGCAACATGGTAAATGCTTCTGCCGAAGCGAGAAATAAGATGTTGCAGGATTGGAAAGATCTTGGCGGACGAACTGCGTTGATTGAAGCGGTAAGGAATGCTTTCGAGGGTGTTTTAAGCATTATAAAGCCAGTTAAAGAAGCGTTTAGAGAAGTCTTTCCGCCGATGACCGGAGAACAGCTTTACAATC
>JANFXS010000658.1 GCA_024460105.1 Anaerotignum faecicola | reverse complement strand
AAGGGATTCCGCTCAGGGTGGAAAAGGCGTGGAGAATGCCTGTGTCCGTATGCGGCGTGTTCGGGGCTTTTGCAACTACGGTGACGCTTTATATGTCCTATTCATACATACCTGTGGGAATGGCGACTACGCTCCATTTCGTGTATCCTGTGCTGGTGACTGTGGGCTGCGTCCTGATTTTTAAGGAAGGGATCACGGTAAAAAAGGTGCTGGCTCTGCTCTGCGGAGCCGCCGGCACCCTGTTGTTTCTGGAAAATTTTTCTGCGGGCTCGGGAAGCGGCGCAGGAATCTTTCTGGCACTTCTGTCCGGCCTGTTCTACAGTGTTCATATGATTGTCATGGATAAATCCGGGATCAAGAACATGTACTACTTTAAG
>JANFXS010000657.1 GCA_024460105.1 Anaerotignum faecicola | reverse complement strand
AATGAAATCTCCAGAATTACGGATAAAATCATAGCACAGTATGGAAGAATATGAGAGAGGTGAATATCATGATTAACTTTAACGATAAAAAAAACAGGAAGGTCGTTTCCATAGTTCTTATCGCAGTGGTAATTCTGCTGATCGTAGCTATGGTACTGCCGATGATGATGATCCGCTAGAAGAGGAAGGCGGCAGGCAGCAACTTGAAAATTGAGGAATGATTATGAAAAACGAAAACTTGGCAGCAGGCCTTGCTGCTGTGGTGCTGGCGGTGGGGCTGACACTGGCCGTTCCGGCACCGGCGCGGGCCGATACCCTTCCGGACGGACTCTATGTAGGAGAATACAGTCTGGGAGGAATGACAGAAGAAGAAGCCGG
>JANFXS010000656.1 GCA_024460105.1 Anaerotignum faecicola | reverse complement strand
CCGGTCCGATAGCCCAAATTGGTTCATAGGCAATGGTAACCAGATCTTTTTCCACACCCTCCAGACCGATATCAATCTGCTCTTTTAATACCTCTTTCCATCTCTCCTGCTCTTCAGAAGACTCTCCGATACAGTATAGCACAGAAAGACCGGAAGAAACAGCCTTTTTTATCTCCTGATTCAGCAGACGGTTCACTGCCTTTGTATCTGTGACGCCGGCTTCCGCAAGGATTCCTGCCTTGTCTTTTCGCTCTTCACAGTGACCGATGATTGTCGTGGTACAGCCGATGGCTTTTGCCGCGTTCGCGGTCCGGTTCGTCGTAAAAGCGCCAAAACCGCCCCCAACCGCCGTATCATCACGGTATACGCCCTGGCATC
>JANFXS010000655.1 GCA_024460105.1 Anaerotignum faecicola | reverse complement strand
CCACAGACAGGTCGTAATCTTCGACTTCCCTTCGTACATCTCTTGTACCCTCGGTTTGAACCCGTACTTTTTTGTTCGGGGTTGAAAAATCACTGCCCTGCTCAAAACCATATCCGCGGTACCTTTCAAACCATTTACTAAAACGTTCGGTTCCTTTTGTTCCTCCGTCTTCGGAAAGCAGATCATATAAATCCCTTGCCGACACCGTAGGTTGTCCGCTCTCATAGCTTATTTTCATTAGCTCATCCACTTTCTCACTTCCTATCGCAGCGCCTCCAATCGTGCGCAAACTGCTAAAATGATAATCACTCCGGCCACAAAGATAACCGCCGGCATCAGCCACCGCTCCGTTACTTCCAGCAGGCGGGATCGGCTGTC
>JANFXS010000654.1 GCA_024460105.1 Anaerotignum faecicola | reverse complement strand
CAGTATTTTCAGGGACCTAATAAGCTGATGTATTTAAGCAGCGGAGTGGAAGGAGACGAATCAGTTTACATAACGTCGGAAGACGGATTCTACAAGCTCTGCGGCTACAGCATTTATTATGAAAGAAATCAGATGATGCAGGATTATATGGTTCTCCGGAAGGATGTGAGGAGAATTGAGTCCGGATCGGATGAGAAGGTTATTCAGGAATTCAGAAAGCGGATGGATGAGCACAAGGACGAGGTGACGGACAGGCACCAGACTCTTGGGCTTTTACGTGGTATGTGCATGGCCATGTCTATCGTGATCCTGGCAGGCGGAATCGTAATGTTTAATAATTATGAGCGGATGCAGGAGATGGAGAGCGTTATCGCATCCG
>JANFXS010000653.1 GCA_024460105.1 Anaerotignum faecicola | reverse complement strand
CGACAGAATCACAAACGGCGGAAGAATCGTTCCCAGTATGGATACCAGCATGCCCGGTACCCCCGCCAGCTTATAGCCGACTACAATGGATCCGTTGACGGCGATTGCCCCCGGCGCGGACTGGGCAATGGCAATCAGATCCAGCATTTCCGTTTCATCGATCCAGTGATATTCATCGGCAAATTTCTTTTTCATCAGAGTCACGATCACGTAGCCGCCCCCAAAGGTAAAAGTTCCAAGCGATATCATGGAAAGAAACAGCTTCCACAAAATTCCTTTTTCTCGTTTCATATTGTACTTCCCTCCTCTTACCTACAGTATATTTCCACTTGATTAATAAGTAAAATAGTATTATTATATCAAATATATAACGTTTTCC
>JANFXS010000652.1 GCA_024460105.1 Anaerotignum faecicola | reverse complement strand
CCTTTTTCCGCCTTTTTTCTTACTGTATCATAGTTTTGTTTCAGAATTGTTTGAGTTTAAGGTATTGCTGCGATTATCCTTAAAGTTTTATTGTCACATTCAGCGCATGTTCTGTATCCGCCGCTGTTTTTATCGCTGTCTCGATCTGATCCAGAGGAAATTCATGGGTGATCATCGATTCCAGATCCCATCTTCCGCTCTCCATGATGTTCATCACGTCCCGCACATCCTCCGGCATATATCCCCCGGAACCGATGATCGATTTCTGCGCAAAGGTCAAATGCAGCAGATCGAGGCTTCGCAGCGCATTATTCACAGCGACGGAAACGAAGCGGCTACCGATTTTTCCCAGGGACATGAACAATTCCAGAATACACCC
>JANFXS010000651.1 GCA_024460105.1 Anaerotignum faecicola | reverse complement strand
CGCTGACTGCGTCCGCAATACTTTCAATCCCCGTAAACAACGACTTTCCGGTGCTCAGCATAAGTCCTATTATTATAATCGCCATTAATACAATATAACTTCCCCATCCTATTGAGCTTTTAAGCCCCAAAGCAATAAGGCCGCCGAAAAGGCCGCCGTTAAGGCCGGAACCTTCTTTATAAAACAAGGAAACCGTTTCCATGAAACCGTAATTTGACAAATTAAGGTTTTCGCTGTCAAATATCATTTGGAACATAGCCGCAATGCCCAGAATAAACATAGCAAGCCCGATGACTTTCACCCATGCAAAATCATGTTCCCTTTTTAGTATAATCCAAATACAAAAGCCAATTGAAGCTATGGGAAGAAGAAATGCGCC
>JANFXS010000650.1 GCA_024460105.1 Anaerotignum faecicola | reverse complement strand
CAAGACCCTGTATCTGAAGAAGCAGAAACGTCTGGCGGAGGGCCGGAAGAACACGGCGCGCGACGAACTGTATCTCAAGCTGGCAGAGGACTTTTTATACGGAGAATTTGCAGCTGCACTGGATGTGGAAAAGGATGAGGTGGAAGACCTGATCGGCCGGAGAGTGAGGGAAATGGAGATGTGTCTGTGAAAATTATAAATAAGAAGGTAGAGCATAAAAACTATGGAGCGGGAACGATCTGTGCCATGAACGGCGGCAGTGTCTGCGTCGAGTTTGGAAAGCTGTTCGGTATGAAGCGTTTCCCGTATCCGCAGGTGTTTTCTGAAGGAACCATGAAGCTGATGGACGAGGCGCTGCAGGAGGAATTAATGGAAGACC
>JANFXS010000649.1 GCA_024460105.1 Anaerotignum faecicola | reverse complement strand
AATTCCTGTATTTCTGGTCATAATCAAGACCGTATCCCACGATGAACTGATCCGGTACGGTAAAGCAGGTGTATTTCACCGTAACCTGTTTCTTCACACGGCGTTCCGGTTTATCGAGCAGCGTGCACAGTTCAATGCTTTTCGGGTTTCTCTGCTTCAGGACCTCAATCAGATAAGAAAGCGTATTGCCGGAATCGATGATGTCTTCTACGATCAATACGTCCTTTCCTTCAATCGGTTCATCCAAATCCTTTACGATCTTAACAATTCCGCTGGATACAGTGCCTGCGCCATAGCTGGATACAGACATGAAATCCAGAGTCAGGGGCAGGCTGATCCTCTTGGACAGCTCGCAGGTGAAGAATACGCCTCCCTTTAA
>JANFXS010000648.1 GCA_024460105.1 Anaerotignum faecicola | reverse complement strand
CATAGATAACTGGAAGGGATAAGAGATTGAACGCAGTCTCAGGATTCATATTGTTCTGGGGTGTCAGTATAGCTGGATATCTGGCAGGGCGGCGCCTTAAGATACCTGCCCCCGCGATACTGGGACCAATTGCCTGTTTTCTGGTGCTGACAATTTTGGGCGTAAAATTTACCATACCGGCCTGGCAGAAGCCTGTTCTTTCCGTGATAACAGGAATACTGTTGGGAATGCGGTTTAATCAGAATTTTAAGGGCGTACTGTGCCAGATGCTACTGGCTGCCATCTGGCTTGTGTCACTGTCCCTTATTGCGACGGGGGTGCTGATATTTACGGGACTGGAGAAAGAAACAGCGCTTTTTGCTGCGACTCCGGGAGGGATG
>JANFXS010000647.1 GCA_024460105.1 Anaerotignum faecicola | reverse complement strand
CAAATATTCCCGCATTATGCACATCTGCTCCCAGGTGGAGGGGGATATCTTAAACGGCTGCGATGCGTTTTCCGCCATTGAAGCGGTTCTCCCGGCAGGCACCTTATCCGGTGCGCCGAAGATCCGGGCGTGTGAAATCATCGAAGAGCTGGAACCGGTGCCGAGAGGCATCTACGGCGGAGCGCTGGGATACATCGATTTCACCGGCAACATGGATACCTGTATTGCGATCCGAATGGCAGTAAAAACCAATGGAAAGGTCTATGTTCAGGCTGGCGGCGGCATTGTGGCCGACAGCGTTCCGGAAAAAGAATATGAGGAATCAGCCAACAAGGCGAAAGCCGTAATTCACGCCATCGAGGCGGCAAGCGAGGTGAATG
>JANFXS010000646.1 GCA_024460105.1 Anaerotignum faecicola | reverse complement strand
CGTCACAACCGCGGAAGAAAGTCCAAGACGCTGTGGACGGCCAATGAGGAAGGGCCTCTGGTACAGTATAAACAGTTTGAGACGGCCGCCGAGGAAGCGGATGCCATCGTACGCGATATTCAGAACAGCGGATGCGGCTACCAGGACTGCGCGGTTCTTTACCGGACCAACGCCCAGTCCCGTCTTATCGAGGAAAAATGCCTTCAGCGCAATGTGCCGTACCGTATGGTGGGAGGCGTGAACTTCTATCAGCGAAAGGAAATCAAAGATATCCTGGCGTATTTGAAGACGATTGACAACGGCCGGGATGACTTATCTGCCCTCCGTATTATCAATGTTCCGAAGCGGGGAATCGGAGGAACCAGTGTGGGAAAGGTACA
>JANFXS010000645.1 GCA_024460105.1 Anaerotignum faecicola | reverse complement strand
ATTCCGATTCATACTGAAGCTCCTCCTCGCAACGCAGACAATCATTATTAGCGGCTCCGAAACAGCCATGGCAATGCTTCCTCATATCATACTCAGCCTTGGTTATTTCAACAAATTCGTCATTTTCTTCTTTAAAGAAGCGATTAAGCTCCACTGTACAGTCTTCTGGTGTAATTGTATAGAAAATTCCAACTGTGTCGTAATCTCCATTTTCCGGATCAACTAAAAAATCTTCGCAATAGACCTTAAATGGTTTACTTGCCGGAAAATATGGCATGGTAATAGGGAACTTCTCTTCCATTACCCGATTGATCAAGCTACTATGATAGGAATCATGTGGATTGTTCATATTGATTCCACAGTATCTATCTACATCGTGA
>JANFXS010000644.1 GCA_024460105.1 Anaerotignum faecicola | reverse complement strand
GACGATCTACAAGGACAGCCGCGGGCGGGTCAGGGAGACTCTCAACGAGACGGAATCCAAGGCAGGCAATGATATCTATCTTACACAGATCGCAGGGCTGCAGACCGGTATTTACCATCTGGTGGAACAGTCTCTGGCCGGAGTTCTGTTAAAGACCATACTGCCCGGCGACGTGGAGATTACGAGTACCACGGACGGATCCAACATGAAGATACCGGTCAAGGACGCGTATTTCCAGCTGATTAATAATAATATTCTGTCTCTGAAGCATTTTGAATCGGAAGAAGCCTCAGATGTGGAAAAGAATATCAACAGTAAATTCTTATCCTCCAGGGATCAGATTTTTTCTGAACTTCAAAATGAGCTTATGAGCAGTCATC
>JANFXS010000643.1 GCA_024460105.1 Anaerotignum faecicola | reverse complement strand
CGCCGAATCTGACCGAGGCCTGTATCCTGACCGGCAGAGAGTACCGGGAAGAAGGGTGGCACAGAGCGGACCTTCTGGCCATGGCGGAGGAAATCCTTAAGATGGGGCCTTCCGGAGTCGTTATAACAGGCGTCAAGGAAGGTGCGCATTTAACGAATGTCATCGCAGTACGGGACCGGGAAGCTGCATTTTGCCGGTCACTGAGGGTCGGCCGGGAACGGCCCGGCACAGGAGATGTCTTTTCCGCAATTGTGGCGGCGGAGGCGGTAAAAGGCTCGTCCCTTACCGATGCGGCGAAGAAAGCGGCGCATTTTGTCAAACGCTGCATCCTAAAATCCGAGGAGTTGGATGTTCCGGTACAAAACGGAGTATGCTTCGAG
>JANFXS010000642.1 GCA_024460105.1 Anaerotignum faecicola | reverse complement strand
TGACCGTTCTGTTCAATGCACCGACCACGATAAGCAATCATTACACCTCACAAGTAAATCACGATCTGTATGGCGGCTGGTAAATGGTCGCTTTTTTATTGCCCGGAACTGCCGGGAGAAAGGAGCAAGCATGATGTCTGAGGGAAAGACCATAGGGCAGCTGATGGAAGAAATGCGGGCAAAGGCAGGAGCGCAGAATTATCACGGTCATGGATATATGGATCTCCAGCGTTTTGCGGAGGACACCCGGCACATGATTATTTTTGATGTGCTGACGAACGATTCCCCTGTTGGCTGGAAAGGCGAACGAACCCGCCTGTTCCTGTCGGATACCGGTTATGAAAAAGCACTGGATAGTCAGGAAAAGGGGCAGATTAAGA
>JANFXS010000641.1 GCA_024460105.1 Anaerotignum faecicola | reverse complement strand
GCCTTCACTCACCTTAAGAATGTCTCCTGGCTGGTCATCAAACAGGTCTGTACAGACGGCATAAAGCCCGTCATACCTTGCTTCCTCTGCAATCTTTGCTTCGTCCAGATAGTATAAGATATCTGCAGTCTCACCATCTTTTGTAACAGCTTCTTTGTCTATAAATCTAGCCGGATCGTTTGGATTTTTTCTGGTTTTCTTATGTTTTCCATCTTTAAGCATATCCATTGCCCGCTGTACTTGCTTTTCCCGCAGGTCTTTTTGATAGGCAGCATATTTAGGGGAGTAGGTGATAATAAGGCGTTGCTCCAGCTTCTTTGAACTGTAAGGCTCCTCTTTATAAAACAGTTCCTGAGAATCAGCTTCGTTTAACTGCTCCA
>JANFXS010000640.1 GCA_024460105.1 Anaerotignum faecicola | reverse complement strand
ATCCGGATCCTCAAAGGACCACACAATTTGGCTTACATCAGGATGACTGGAATAGATGACCGCACTCAGCTCCCTGGCTTCCTGTCCGCTGAAGGTCAATACCGGAGCCGAACGTCTTCCTGTCAGTGTAAGGGTGATAGGAAATACCTCCTTTTCCTGGTCCGCCTCGATACAGTTCGCCTGGAAATTCAGTGTTACCCTGCATCTGTCTGTCCGCAGTCCGTCATTTGCCGCAGCTGTAATATCCACCGTTTTTACAGCCTGATACGGCTGCCTCGACAATGCTTCCAAAATCCACGGCGCTCCGTCATTTACCGTAAGTGTTCCATCTGCGTCTACCGACAACGCCTCTGAATCAGATGAGCTCCACACTATGCTTC
>JANFXS010000639.1 GCA_024460105.1 Anaerotignum faecicola | reverse complement strand
GGATGTGGTCTCCGGGGCGGAAGAACGTGATATCCCCGACAACCAGATCCGCTGCAACCAGATCTGGGCGGTTTCCATGAATTTTTCCATGCTTCCTCCGGAAAAAGAGAAACAGGTGGTGGAAACTGTGGCGGAAAAGTTGTATACTCCTTATGGACTGAGAACGCTGTCGGAGGATGACAGAGAGTTCAGACCATGTTACGGAGGCAGCCAGTTTGACAGGGATTTAGCGTATCATCAGGGTACGGTCTGGGTATTTCCGCTGGGCGGATACTACCTTGCGTATTTGAAGGTGCATGGATACAGCGAAGCTGCAAAAGCGGAGGTGTACCGCCGGCTGGAGGTTTTGGAAGGCGCCATGCGGGAAGGATGCGCCGGAC
>JANFXS010000638.1 GCA_024460105.1 Anaerotignum faecicola | reverse complement strand
CATAACTGATCGTCCCGCACATCCTGATCCATGCAAAATTAATTCGTTTTTCTTCCGCCTGATTCACTACCAGAGCGTCACAGACCGGGAGAACCGCGCTGTTAAATAACGCATAACAGATAACCGCCCCCAGAATTTCACGAAAGGATTCCGTTCCCGGAAAGAGCAGAACCGCCGCGGAACAGCACAGGTTCAGCAGAATCAGGACACAGCGCCTCTTTCCCGTCCGGTCCGCCAGTGCCGCCCATAAAGGCTGTACCGTCAGAGATGCAACAGGAAGGACCGCAGACAGAATTCCAACCTGCATGGAATTCATTCCTCTTTGTGAAAAATACATGGATATAAAAGGCAGATACAGTGATGCTGTAATCCAGTACAGC
>JANFXS010000637.1 GCA_024460105.1 Anaerotignum faecicola | reverse complement strand
ATTATAAGAAAAAAGCAGCAAAAAGGAAGTCCCTAAATTCCCCTCATGAATGAGGGGCTAGGGGAGTTGAAGTGCCGAAGGCACTTTCTTGTCCCGCCAAACACAAAGGACCGTCCCGCGAATCGGGTACGGCCCTTTGCCACCTATTTAAACTTATTTACCGTAGTAAGCTTTTAAATACATTTCCTTGAGCTCGCTCATCAGCGGGTATCTCGGGTTAGCCCCTGTACACTGATCGTCAAATGCCTGCTCTACCATCGAGTCAAGTGTATCCAGGAAGTATTTCTCATCTACACCATACTCTTTGATCGTCTTCTTGATTCCAACTGCAGCTTTTAATTCTTCAATCTTATCGATGAATTTCTTTAATACTTCCGCATC
>JANFXS010000636.1 GCA_024460105.1 Anaerotignum faecicola | reverse complement strand
AACGAAAGGTCCAGAACAGGTGAAGATTTAGATTATCCCCCCTATATCTGCCTCTCCCCAGTATTGTGGCGGAGAGTATGGTAAATATCCAAAACATAAGCAGCAGTCTCCAGATATATTCATTTCTTTTTCTGCCTTCAATTAACCATCTTATTATTACTCCAATCAGGATTAATGACAGGCATAATAACGGCACCACATATTCTGAATATGCAAATCTGTATGGATTCCAGATATTCGCCAAGCTTACTCCACCATCCTTATGAATTATTTTTTCTCCATACCATTTTATTTATTATTCCGGTATAGCTCTGTATGATCTTAACCACTTTGGTACTTACATTTTCATCCATATAGCAGGGGACGTTAACCCCGTTATCC
>JANFXS010000635.1 GCA_024460105.1 Anaerotignum faecicola | reverse complement strand
CAGGTACATTTAATGGTTACTCATCCAGAAACGTATTTAGACGGTCTCGCCGCCTGCGGAGTGGATTCTGTGATAGCCCATTTGGAAGCACTTGACTATCCACTTCATTTTCTCAATCACTGCCGGGCACTTGGATTGGAGCCGGGGCTGGCTGTCAATATAAAAACACCGGTAGAAGCAGTAAAGCCTTTTCTGGGTAATATGGATCAGCTGCTCCTCATGACATCGGAGCCTGATTATTTAGAAGAAAAAGTATATGGACCAGCAGTGGAACGCTTAATCCGCTTAGCAGGAAATATTCCGGCAGGAGTAGAATTGTATGCAGATGGAGGCGTGACCAGGGAAACGCTTCGGGAGCTTGAAGAAGCAGGGGTTCATGGA
>JANFXS010000634.1 GCA_024460105.1 Anaerotignum faecicola | reverse complement strand
GGTAAAACGGTATCCCGCGAATAAAAGCTGGCTGGAGACATCATTTCCTTCTATCTGAAACAGCTGGTATCCGATCTTGATACATGGAAAAGCGCTGCCCCACAGCGCGCAGCAAATCATTGCTGTGAGGCAGACGCTTACCGTATTGGCTGTTTCAATCCGCATGCCGGGTTTTCGGGAATTTGGCATGTCTCTCTTGTCAGCACAGTGACAAAACTTACTTTTCCGGTTCATCTTACAGATCAAATCCTTTTAACTTAATGTAATCCTTAATGAGCTTCGCAGTCTGCTCCAAATCAAACTTACTGGTGTTGATGATCAGATCGTAATTGTTCCAGTCCTCCCAGCGGCCGCCGGTGTAGTAACGGTAATATTCCTTCC
>JANFXS010000633.1 GCA_024460105.1 Anaerotignum faecicola | reverse complement strand
ACCGGAGTTCCGGGAACGGCCACCATGGCGGAATTCGGAGCTGTGATGGGAAGCGGAATCATCGGCGCGGTGAACGGCCTGGGACCGATGATCGCTGTCGATCCCATCGGAGATGTGCCAAGGACACTGATTAATGTAACTGGCTGTATGACAAATGCGATTATCGTAGAAAGAAGGGTGAGAGAGTGAAAACAGTGATTATCGGCGGTGTGGCCGCCGGAATGTCGGCGGCATCCAAGTTAAAAAGACTTCTGGGCGATGCGGTGGAAATCGTGGTTTACGAGAAAGGCGGAGAGGTATCCTTTGGCGCCTGTGGTATCCCGTTTTATATTTCTGATCATATCAAGCAGGGGAAGGAACTGATTGCCAGGACGGCGGAAG
>JANFXS010000632.1 GCA_024460105.1 Anaerotignum faecicola | reverse complement strand
CATTCGTCAGCACGCCTCCCAGCAGGATTGCGGAGGTCACCAGGAAAAAGGTTCCCCAGGCAAATACCCCGATATTCTCTTCAATCGTAATAGCCGGTGTTCCATCAATTTTCACTGCAAATAAGATCACCAGGAATAAAAGAGCCATCCCGAAGGAGTTGGCGCTGAGCCATGCCATGCCCGGAAGTGTGGGGAAAAGGCTTGGCAGAAGCATGCTTAACAGAAAACAGACGCAGATCAGCGCCACTGCCTTCTGTCTTTTGCTCAGCGGAGGCAGCGGATTTTTATTCAGCTGTTCCAGCGTCAGATTCTTTAACCTGCTCACGTCGGGATGCAGGACGTATTTGGTAAAGAGAATCACAGCTCCGCTGCATAAGAAGC
>JANFXS010000631.1 GCA_024460105.1 Anaerotignum faecicola | reverse complement strand
CATCCACGCCCGGAAGCATCAGATCCAGAATCAACAGATCAAAGTCCTCATGAAGAGCCTTTGCAAGCCCGGCTTCTCCATCATTCTCAATCTCCACCTCAAAGCCGCTCAGTTCCAGATAATCCTTCTCGAGCTCTGCAATGCTCTCTTCGTCTTCAATAATCAGTATCCTGCTCATTCTGCAATAACCTCCTGGTATTTTCTTAGCACAAAGTGTATCTCCGTGCCTATGCCTTCCTTGCTGGTCGCCCAGATTCTTCCGCCGTGGTCCTCGATAATCTTCTTAACGATAGAAAGCCCGATACCGCTTCCTCCCTGAGATGAATTTCTGGAAGAGTCTGTCCGGTAGAACCGGTCGAAAATGTTGGGCAGATCCTTGGC
>JANFXS010000630.1 GCA_024460105.1 Anaerotignum faecicola | reverse complement strand
ACCGAATGGAATCCCTATCCCCAGAGAAAATAATAATGCTAAAAAAATACGTTTTAAACTCGCTAAAATATGCCCAAAGATCATATATCCATTAATTGGCTTTTCGAACGTTTTAACAAATCGTTTCATTACCAGATCCGGCCCTGGTACAAGATCCGAATTACCTCTGGAAATCTGAACCCATAAGAGGAATAACAATACCAATGACAATGCAGGCGCTATCGTATATAAAATATGTTCGAACCCCTTTTTCCAGTTTGTAACTTTTTTCATCAGACAGTCCTCCATTTCACAAAAATATGCTCCAGCTTTGTGAATATCCATGAGAACGCAAAACCCAGAATTCCAATTGTAACCATTCCTAATACAATGATATCGACT
>JANFXS010000629.1 GCA_024460105.1 Anaerotignum faecicola | reverse complement strand
CAGCGTCTCTCCATTAAGCCGGCATTCATATGTCTTAATGTTCATCGACAAACCGGCATATTTGAAGATTTCATCTGCTGCCGGAACCGCTGAGCCCGCATTATATTTCTTGTAACGGCGTAGCTGGGCCTTTACCCTTGCTACAAGCTCAAGAGGCAGAAACGGTTTTGTAATATAATCATCTGCACCGAGTGTAAGCCCGGTAATTTTATCCGTCTCTCCATCCTTAGCCGTAAGCATGATTACCGGATATGTGTACTCCTTACTTCGTATGGACTGACATATCGAAAGTCCACTGATATCCGGAAGCATGATATCCAATATAGCCAAATCAAAGTCTGTACTCCCAATACAGACAAGGACTTCCTCCCCTGAATAAAAC
>JANFXS010000628.1 GCA_024460105.1 Anaerotignum faecicola | reverse complement strand
CGACACAAACATCATCTGGTCGATCTTCGACTCAAATACTTCAAAATTCAGCGGCCTATTGTCCAGAGCGGAGGGAAGCCGGAATCCATAGTTTACCAGAGTCGTCTTCCTGGACCGGTCTCCCGCAAACATTCCGCGAACCTGAGGCAGCGTTATATGGGACTCGTCCACAATGATCAGAAAATCATCGGGGAAGTAATCAATCAGCGTACATGGCGGCTCTCCAGGCAGGGACCCGGTCAAATGTCTGGAATAGTTCTCAATTCCGGAGCAGAACCCTGTCTCCCGCATCATTTCCACATCAAAATTCGTCCGCTCCGAGATTCTCTGGGCCTCCAGCAGTTTGTCCTCGCTCTTAAAATAAGCCACCTGCTCCTTCAGC
>JANFXS010000627.1 GCA_024460105.1 Anaerotignum faecicola | reverse complement strand
GGGAGAAATAATAGAATGACAGGAGGCAGCGCCAATGCGTGAACTGGAGGTTCAGCTTTCAAATAAAGATATTCGGCGCATGATGTCGGATATGAGGCTTAAGAAGGACGGGATGAAGGAATCGAAAATTCTGGCTGTTATGCTAATCATTGCTTTCATATCCCTGATCTACACCGTGGGCGTTGGGCTGTTGCTCGGCGGTCATGACCCATCCATTCTCTGGTGGCTCACCGATCTGTGTGCCGGAATCGGACTGTGGCTTGGCATTGCCGTAGTGCTTGCTGTTCTCATTAAAACAGTCCAATACTTCAGAATCATAAGGGGTCCGCTTATGCACCGGCAGCTGGTGCGGTTTGAAGAGCATCGGATTGAGATGTACACA
>JANFXS010000626.1 GCA_024460105.1 Anaerotignum faecicola | reverse complement strand
CAAAAAGTTTAAGGTTCTCAGGAAAGTGGATTTTCCAGACCCGCTGGCTCCGATAATGGCGACAACATCCCCGGTTTCTACCCGGTAGTCCACACCCTTAATCACCTGATTGTCGCCAAAACTTTTTTTCCAGTTTTTAACCTCAATCATCCTTCTTTTCCTTTCTTTCCCTGTAGTTTACCTTTTTCTCCAGCCACTTAAATGCAAAACCGATCAGAATACAGCACCCCCAGTAGATAATGGCAGTGCAGATATACGCCTCAAAATAACGGAGCGTTCGGCCGCCGATGATTTTTGCTTTCCCCATGATGTCCACCACTGCAATCATAAAAGCCAGCGACGTCCCCTTGATCAGTGACGTAATCTGATTACCAAACGTCGG
>JANFXS010000625.1 GCA_024460105.1 Anaerotignum faecicola | reverse complement strand
GGGTTCCATCCGGGGAAAGGCTGATATCCACGGGGTAGCCGGTCTCTCCGTTTAGCAGCGCCTTGATCTTTACATCCAGAACGCTTCCGTCATTCTTATAAAAATAGATGTAGTTTGAGGTTGAGTCCTCCAGGATCGCCGCGACCACACCATGAGCAGAGACCGTGGCCTTAATGATGGGAAGCAGCGTAGTCGCCGTCCCCGTAGGCCCCGACTTATCAAATATGTAGATGCTGTTGCCCTGCTGATCCGCCACCGCCGCATAATTACCGTTGACACACGCAGTGGGCGACTTCATCTCAAAGCTCTGGACCCAGATCTCTTTTCCCTGGTTATCAATGTAGGAGGCTCCATCCTTGCTGTATTTTAAGACGTTGCCGCC
>JANFXS010000624.1 GCA_024460105.1 Anaerotignum faecicola | reverse complement strand
CAGCCTTCCATATGACAGGAAGTACCCATCTTCAGTATCTTACTTATCTGTCACCAGTTCTCATTTCCCGACGTATCCGCTATTTATTGTCTGAAACCAGCTGTTCAACCTGGGCCTGAGCCTCGTCAAGTGCCTCCTGCGGCGTCTTGCTGCCAAGAATGATTTCATCCAGATACGGAAGCACAATATCAGATGCGCCCGGCGCAGTCAGTCTGTCCTGAGTGACAACTGTAGTAGGCATTGCCTCCAGTGCCATCTTAAATACAGGAATTTCCATCAGAGACGGATCCTGGGACGCTTCAATATTTGCCACGGTATCGTAAACCTGGGATGCCCAGTATATCTGGGATTCCTTACTGGTGATGAATTTAACAAATTCCCA
>JANFXS010000623.1 GCA_024460105.1 Anaerotignum faecicola | reverse complement strand
CAGAAGCACAGAGAGGTCTCCGCTTGTAGGATTTTTTAAACCTACCGGAATATTAAAGCCGCTGGCCATTTCCCGGTGCATTTGATCTTCAACTGATCTCGCACCTACAGCAAGATAAGAGAGTAAATCATCGAAATACATAAGGCTATCTGGATATAGCATCTCATCGGCTGCATACATGCCAGTTTCCTGTATTACTTTCAAATGCATTTTTCTGGAGGCTAATACTCCACTTATTAGATCCTCATGTGCATCATTTGTGTCTGGATTATGAAGAAGTCCTTTATATCCAATTCCATTGGTTCGTGGCTTACTAGTATAAACTCGCGGAATAATGAATATGGTATCCTTAACATCTTCTCTGACTCTTGAAAGCCTCACC
>JANFXS010000622.1 GCA_024460105.1 Anaerotignum faecicola | reverse complement strand
CCGGAAGGCGGGAGCGATCGGTGAGGTACCTATTGGCTGCGTCATTGTTTATGAGGACAAGATTATAGCGAGGGGATACAACAGGAGGACGATTGACAAGAATGTTCTGTCCCACGCAGAGATTATCGCGATAAAAAAAGCATGTAAGAAGATTGGTGACTGGCGGCTGGAAGGCTGTACCATGTATGTGACCCTGGAACCGTGCCCCATGTGTGCCGGGGCTATCGTCCAGGCAAGAATTCCCAAAGTTGTAATCGGCTGTATGAATCCAAAAGCCGGATGCGCCGGCTCTGTGCTTGATCTGCTTCATGAGGACGGGTTTAATCATCAGGTTGAAATGGAGAACGGTGTTCTGGAGGAAGAGTGTTCGCGGCTCATGAAG
>JANFXS010000621.1 GCA_024460105.1 Anaerotignum faecicola | reverse complement strand
ACAAAATCAGTCATAATATGCAATAAAATTTCATAATAATGCCGAATAATTGACACAATTATTTCACATGCTATGATGAAGGAGAGGTAGGAACTATGGCAGCGAAAGGATTGCTGCTGCGCCTGAAAGACTACCAGGTCAAGGCAAGCGCAGCGGAAAAGAATGCGGTAACAATCATCCTGAACCATCCGGATCTGGTGATTGGAAAGAGTATACACGAGTTTGCAGATTTGGCCTATGCGTCGCCGGCGACCATTATCAGACTCTGCAGAAAACTGGGCTGTGCGGGATACCGCGATTTTCAGCACGCGCTCGTATACGAAAACGCTCTGTTCAAGGACAGCAGGGAGATATCCGTTCAGGAGATCATTCCCACGCCGTCG
>JANFXS010000620.1 GCA_024460105.1 Anaerotignum faecicola | reverse complement strand
GATAGCCCTGTTTTGCAGTTAAACCGTCTGCCTCAACAAAGCGGTCTACTTCAGAACCTGTAATGCCTGCAATCATGTCTATACTTCCATTTTCCATGGCAATCCCCATCTGTGTTGATTCCGTCAGCACATTAAAAACAATGCGGTCTGCATTGGCCGAATACATTGCCGGACTCAGACTCTCGTCCTTCTGCCAGTAATCATCTCTTTTAATTAATTCTAATGTAGATGAGGCAATATAATTTCCCACCGCGTAAGGTCCTGTACCGCAGGAGGAAGTAGCAAAGCTGTCGCCGCTTGCTTCATGAGCTGTCTTAGAGACAATATATACGTTAGTGAGTGCGTATTCCCAGACTCCCAGGCTGTTGGAAGATGTTTTCAGC
>JANFXS010000619.1 GCA_024460105.1 Anaerotignum faecicola | reverse complement strand
GCCGCCTGATTCTTTTTCCCGTCGTTTAAGACTTTCTTTGCCGATGCCGCGGTGTTCTCCACACTGTACTGCGTCCATTCCCGGTGGGAGTTTAAGTACCGGGAAGACTGCATCAGCGCCTGGGGGTGGGAAAATACGGTGGTGATATCCGAAAGTTCCGCATCCGGAAGTCCCAGCAGTGCGTGGCTGACCGGAATGAAGGTCTCCGCCACGATATAATTATGGTACTTGATCAGCAGATCGTAATTATCGCTGACCGCTCCAGCCGAGGAATTCTCAATGGGAAGAACCGCGTAATCGGCCCGGCCCGCCTCGACTTCCTTCATGGCGTCCTCCCAGAACTGCACGTGGTAAGCATCCACGTCATCTCCAAAGTACTGAAG
>JANFXS010000618.1 GCA_024460105.1 Anaerotignum faecicola | reverse complement strand
CCATGGAACTCTTCTCCGTTTCCCCAAACAGTCCTGCTTCATCGAAAACCCTCTTCTCTCCGGCCGCCAGATCAGATTTCCCGGAGGCATAAGCCGTAAATCCGCTGACGGCACCGGCCAGGAAAACAGCCATGAAAGCTAACAGCAGAAGCCGAAGCAGCAGACTATCCTTTGTTATGTATGCGGATATCCTGTTTCTTTGTCGTCTTATCATATCAGATACCCCATCAGAAGCATAAATATCAGGACCGGGAAGAATATCTCAGCAAACAGAATCAACAATTTTCTCCTGTCGACCGGAAGTTTTCCACAGACTTTTCCCGTTTGTCCATTGACGGTAAAATAGTACATCTCGTTTTTGGCCTGGTCGTGATAGGTAAGCG
>JANFXS010000617.1 GCA_024460105.1 Anaerotignum faecicola | reverse complement strand
ACAGAAACAGAGAAATTTCAAATGAACGGAACTCCATATTACATAGATGGAGACGGAATCAAAAAAAACATCGCGTATTCTGCTGACAGTCACTGTTATACCTTTCGTATGCCGGAAGAAGATATCGTGGTAGACGCAGTCTATAAAAAAGTAGCGGCAGCAGTCGATGTACAGCCGGATGTCTGTCATTTTACTGTGACACAGACCAGGACCGGTAATCGGAAGAATCCCGTAAAGACGACAGAAATCCGAAATAAAGCAGGAAAGCTGATTGCCCGGTACATCAACGGACTACTGGAACAGGGAACCGAAGTGCAGCCGGTCACGATACAGGCGGTTATTGATGCAAATAATGATGTGAGTGATGAACGGGTGAGATGGAG
>JANFXS010000616.1 GCA_024460105.1 Anaerotignum faecicola | reverse complement strand
GCTAAGAGAAGCGCCAGAAAATATTGAAGCATCACGGAGACTGCCGCAAAGGTTGCAGTATTAAAAATTGCCGGGCCGATTAAATCGGACTGGGCCATCAGTTTAAAATTGCCCAGAAGTGTGAAATTGCCGTCAAAATCAGTAAAAACCTCTTTTACCCCCGAAAGCACCGGAAGCAGCCAGAATACTGCATAAAAGAGGAATGCCGGGAGCAAAAGCAGATAGGGAATGCTTTTTTTACTGAATATCGTTTTCTTTATCGTCTGTTTTGAATCGTTCTCGTTCAAATAAATCCCCCATTCCTTCAGGCAGGCGAACCTGTCTGTACTTTACTATTGGACCATAAAGAGCCGGAGAGCCAGGCTCGCGCACCGGACAGGCGC
>JANFXS010000615.1 GCA_024460105.1 Anaerotignum faecicola | reverse complement strand
CTGGAAATGACCGCCTGGAAGATATCTCCGTCCACAATGTATTCTTTCGCCTTTTCCACCATCCTGCAGTACGTTTCTTTGGAGACGTTGCAGGTGAATTCCGGTTTGTCGTCCGCCACCGATTTTTCCAGAGGTGCAGGGTTTGCGATCATCTGAGCGATGCTCTCCAGTCTGGCGCAGGCGGCCCCGTAATTTGCCATGCATTCCGCCCGTTGCCCGGTCTTCATGTTGACCACGATATCGATCTTCTGTTTTAAATGATCGTAGGCGATCACCGTGTCGAACAGCATTAAGTCGAAATCGCTGCACTCTCCCTTTTTGATGTTGAGCGTCGGCTCGGCATAACCAATCATGCCATAGGCGAAGTATCCGATGAAACCGCC
>JANFXS010000614.1 GCA_024460105.1 Anaerotignum faecicola | reverse complement strand
AAAGTATCCCTTACCTCATCACTTAAATCACCGGTGTTCATTTCTTTCAGCAATTCCCTGTAATATCGATTCTTCTCATCCGCACAGTGCAGTTTCTCCTCATCTGTCAAGTCCCTGCCATACTTTTCCAGAATAATATCGAGACTCTCCATACGGCTCACACCTCTGAGCCTGTTATTGATGGTTTCATCAAAATAGACACCTAATTGGTCCGCCAGCTTCTTCCACGCCTGATAATGATATTTGTCAGTGTGACAGATCACTCCATCTAAATCAAATATAATACCCTGATATTTCATGCTCTCACTCCTTTATCTCTATTCTTACCACAGTACCCGGTTCAATCAGAACCCGTTTTCCGTTTAACACTAAAACGGATTCCC
>JANFXS010000613.1 GCA_024460105.1 Anaerotignum faecicola | reverse complement strand
GTTAATTGTTCGCAATGATCTTTTCCGCCCCCTTCCGAATCGTCTCGCCTTTCGCGGTCTTCATACGCTCAAACCATAGTTTACCGCGGTTTCCGTTGTCTCCGTGGTTCTCATAATACTTCCGCCGCGCATACGGGGCCAAGTACTCTATTTCTGCACTGCCAATTACGGTTCCAAGCTGCGCGGACTTAATCATGTACCCGGTTCTTCGTGGCGTCATCGGGTCCATGTACCGCAGGCACTCAGAATCGACAAACTCCTGTGCCTTTGCAAATCCTTTTGATTTCTGCTGACCGAATCCCGGCGCCCATTCCAAGTGCGCGGTTACACTGCCGTTGCTGCTCTTCTTCTGATACAACTCTCCGCGTGGCGTGGATATCTGA
>JANFXS010000612.1 GCA_024460105.1 Anaerotignum faecicola | reverse complement strand
GGCAGGTGCAGACGGCTGGACAAGTATTTCCAGGCCATTGCGGAAAAAAACTGGCAGAAAGGAGGTACTGTGCTGTGAGAATAAAGGCGGTGTTATTGTTTGGTTTAGCAATGGTTATTCTGACTGCATGCGGCGGACGGAAGGAAGATCAGAAAATGGCTTCTGCTCCTGAATTCGTTTTTACGTATGCAGAGAATCAGGCAGAAGACTATCCCACAACACAGGGGGCCTGCAGATTTGCTGATCTGGTGGAAGAGAAGACCGGAGGGAGAATTAAGATTCTGGTCAAGGCGGACGGCAATCTGGGCGATGAGAAGACGGTAATCGAGCAGATACAGTTCGGCGGAGTCGATTTTGCGCGTGTGTCCCTGACGCCATTGGCG
>JANFXS010000611.1 GCA_024460105.1 Anaerotignum faecicola | reverse complement strand
AAAAACAGGTAGTGGATGCTTTAGGAATGTACTTCCTTGTATCGGACGGCGGTCTGCATCTAGACACTTATCATACTACCATATTGGGGGAACGGGATTGCACGTTCCTTTTTTTGATGGAATATAACCAATTTCCTAAGTGGATTTGTAAAAGGCACCACCTGGACATCATATCGAAAAATCATCCGATTCCCGCTACAGGTTTTTCGACAGGGTAAAATTTTGGTGAGAGCCTTTAAAAACGTATCCATAGACAGAAAAAAGGAGATTCATTCTACCCAGGGATGGAGAGGACAGGGTATGAAAAGGAACAAAACGGAATAAGAAGAAGGGGACAGATATGAAAATGGATAGAAAAGATGAACTTCTGTTACTTATAGCAG
>JANFXS010000610.1 GCA_024460105.1 Anaerotignum faecicola | reverse complement strand
CAAAGTTGTAATATTTATCTCCGGCTAACTGTTCTTTCGTATCGGTCACTTTTATTCCATCTGCATTGACATAACACAGGATGTTTCCATTCTCATCATGGATGAAGGAATTGACGATCAGCTCGATACGGCCATCGGCATCGGAGTTGTAATACTTCTCTCCAAGCGGATGCTCTCTTAATCCGGTTAATTTATCTCCATTCTCATCCACATAATACAGGTTATTGCCATTCGTATCATGGATAAAAGAATTGGTGATCAGAGTGACCCTGCCGTCTTCAGAAAAACTGTAATATTTGTCTTCAATCGGATATTCTGCCTCACCGGTCACTTTCTCTCCGGCGTCATCCACATAGTACAGATTGTTCCCATCTCCATCATGGA
>JANFXS010000609.1 GCA_024460105.1 Anaerotignum faecicola | reverse complement strand
CAACCACAATTACATCTGCTTCCATTCTTTTCATTGTCTAACCTCCATTTTGATTATTTTAATGTTTCTTTTTAAATCTTCCGCACTTTGTCAGCTTATCAGGCAGTCTCGGTACACGGTCTGCCGTCTGAATGACGGCACCGGCATCACAAGCTTCGATACACCGCCCACACTTAGAGCATGCAAATCCGTCCAGCATATGGATATAACCCGCCTTACCTTCAATCGCATCAGAAGGACAGATATCCGCGCATTTTTCACATCCATTGCAGAGAATTGGATCAATACATACTCACAAAAGCCCTGCACACTCCGTTCGCACATTTTTTCTTCTTAATATGATCGTCATACTCTGACTGAAAATACTTCAGAGTACCCAGTGTA
>JANFXS010000608.1 GCA_024460105.1 Anaerotignum faecicola | reverse complement strand
ATACGAAAGACATTTGCAGAGAAAACAGATGTGCATGTGTATCCCATGACAGAGGAGGAGATCCATGCGTACGCCTTTTCAGAGGAACCCATGGACAAGGCCGGGGCTTACGGAATTCAGGGAAAATTCGCTTCTTATATCAAAGGGATTGACGGGGATTATAATAATGTAGTAGGATTGCCTGTAGGACGTGTTTATCAGGAAATGAAGGGGCTATGCAGCTCATTGAACGCGTAAGCGGACACAGAAGGTCCGCTGGATGCTCATAACCAGGAGGGATAAGAGATGATTAAACTGATCGTATCAGATATTGACGGCACACTGGTGCCGGACGGAAGCCATGAGATGAATCCGGAGCTTCTCGACGTGATCATGAAGATTCGG
>JANFXS010000607.1 GCA_024460105.1 Anaerotignum faecicola | reverse complement strand
GGAGCCTGAACTGTTTTCTGAAATCTACAACTGTTATTTTCTGGTCGTACGCCGGATTCTGGACGAGGCCGCAGAACAAGGTTTGTCTGAATGCGACTTAAACCGCATTGCGGATACATACGGATATGAGGAGAGCGCACTCTCTATCGTCCCAAAGCTGGTAAGCGGAGAATGGAATTTACTGGAAAGATCCGGGGAAGGCAATCCCGGCAGGCCGCTTTTTCGCTCCCGTGTAAAAGCGCCGGCGCCTCTGCCTCTGACTAAGCTTCAGCGTTCCTGGCTGAAAGCAATATCCGCTGATCCCAGATTTCGCCTGTTTTTTACCGACGAAGAGTGCAGGGAACTGGATCAGGCCTTAAAGGATATTCAGCCCCTGTTTTATCC
>JANFXS010000606.1 GCA_024460105.1 Anaerotignum faecicola | reverse complement strand
AATGTGTTGTTCATTGTTCTTTCTCCTGTCTTTTATTCCATTACTAATCAGTAAGCCAGGCAGCATCAGAAAAAGAGGGGAGAGCTTTTTGTGTCATGAAACCACTAAAAAACTGCAGGATCATAGAGCTGTCTATGTTCCTGCAGATAACGATTCATTCTTTACGTGTATATCACTGCCGCTCACATCTCTATGGTCCAAACAGGTACACAAAATAGAAGGAAGATTCTGCCCTGCAAAATCAATCTTCTCTCAGACTGTTCCTGTTCCCGCTATTCTCTTTCTATGCGCCATATTCAGATGCAATTAACAAACACACACTTCCAATCATTTTTATTTATCGTAACTATATCATGTCACCCTGCAAATGTCAACGGAATTTCC
>JANFXS010000605.1 GCA_024460105.1 Anaerotignum faecicola | reverse complement strand
CAGGCAGGAAAAAGGGGCGGATCGAGAAAACTCCGCCGAACTCCTGAAGGACTTCGCCTCCGTGTTCTCTTGAAAGTTGGCTTTGAGGCCAACTTTCACCACCCCTTTTTCCTGCCTGTCTGCTCAAGTTCCTGCGAACCTCAGAAAAGGAAACAGTTCGCTCCCCCGTCCCTCCCACTCCCCGCGCCGCCCGGAAGCTATGGGGCTGTGTACTGGCTGTATGAGGGAGGGGAAGAATAAAACAGGTGGCTGGTAATAAGAAAAGACTTTTCGAGTGGGAGGGCATGATGTATAATGAGGGGTAATTGGTAAGCAGGCACCAGGGCTGATGAGGCAGGGCTGGTGAGTGAGCAGGATGGGAAAGGGAGATAAGAATGAAAGAAA
>JANFXS010000604.1 GCA_024460105.1 Anaerotignum faecicola | reverse complement strand
GCCAATCCCCAGGACAAGATTTGTTGGTAAACCACCGATGAACCGTAAGGATCATCTCGTTTGATTTGGGACTGTAGTTCAGAGATTTGTCCTTGTCGCCAAACCAAAGGAGTTTTGTCTTACCATTTCTCCGGCAGATATCAACGCACAGAGCAACCAACTTTTCATATACCGCATTTGTCATGGCATACGGATCGGTCATATCACTGGCACACTCAATCGTCACAGCCCGCTGGTCATTCGCGTTACTGGAAGAGCACCAGCTTCTGTTTGCCTCATCCACGCAAAGAACCACACGTCCGTCACTACCAATTCCATAGTTGCAAGAAGCCTGTACGTTACTACTGTCAAAACAGCCCCCAATAGATTCTGCTGAAAGCTGAC
>JANFXS010000603.1 GCA_024460105.1 Anaerotignum faecicola | reverse complement strand
CGAGAAAAATCCAGTGGTAACAAGAGAGGTAATCATTACAGAAAAGGGAAATACGCTCTGCTATGACGCGATTTCTGGCAGATATTTTAAAGGCGATATCGACAAAATTAAGAAAGCGGAATGTGAATTAAATCGTCAGATGCGCGATGAGATGTATGTATCCTTAAATGATTTCTACTACGAAGTCGGTCTGGATAATATCAAAATCGGCGATGAGTTGGGATGGAATATTGATAATGGGTATATTAATCTATCATTTAGTTCTCAATTGGCCGGCGATGGAACTCCCTGCCTGGTGATTGATTACAGTATTGCTCCGAGATACGATTTCAGTGAGCTGATGTGACGCGCGAAAAAAACAGTGGCTTTAATGGAAGAAGAACC
>JANFXS010000602.1 GCA_024460105.1 Anaerotignum faecicola | reverse complement strand
AAGGAGCTGTGCACGGCATACCAGATCGCGTGTCAGGCGGTGCCGGAGATGGAGCAAAAGGAGTGCCTCTATCTTCCCATGCCCATGACAAAGGATAAAAAGGTGTTGGATGAAAGCCACGATCTGGCGGCCGGCGCCGTGATGGAACGGCTGGACAGAGGATAGGATGTGGGCTTCATAACACTGGGGGATGTGAGCATCTACTCCACCTGCAGCTATCTGCTGGAACGACTGTGGAACCGGGGGTATGCGACGAGGCTGGAATGCGGAATCCCTTCATTTTCAGCGGCGGCGGCCAGACTTGGCATACCGCTGGTGTCCGGAGCGGAGGAACTGCACGTGATCCCGGCTACGTATCAGGTGAAGGATGCGCTGAAGCTTCCGG
>JANFXS010000601.1 GCA_024460105.1 Anaerotignum faecicola | reverse complement strand
ACAGGTAATCCCGAATCGCACAACAGCCGGAATGGTATGAAACATAAACAGGACAGGCACTTTGAAAATCCCCCTCACTTGCGTGCGGCGGAATCATGCCTGCCCCGGTTCTATCTGTTATACGGTAAGAAGTTCCTTTGACTTCGCTTCGATCGCTTTATCGATCTTCCCAATCATCTTATCCGTTAATTTCTGAATATCTTCCTCCGCCTCTGCTAAGTCGTCCTCAGAAATCTCATCTGCCTTCTGCAGTTTCTTAAAGTAATCATTGCCGTCACGGCGGATATTGCGAACAGCAACCTTCGCTGCCTCACCTTTCTTCTTGACGTCCTTCACCAGTTCTTTTCTGCGTTCCTCGGTCAGTTCCGGGAAAACGAGGCGGATA
>JANFXS010000600.1 GCA_024460105.1 Anaerotignum faecicola | reverse complement strand
ACCAACTTGCTTAGTGGAAAATCCAAACTTATCTACGACATACAGCCCCGTAATTCCTTGCAAGCCTGTTTGACAGAAATGCACGACGAAAATAAGTATCAAAACCATTCCTGCTGAGCCAAAAATTATACTTTTCAGGTCTGAAAAATCAAAGGGTTTTCTTTTTTCCGTCTGTCCTGAACGCTCAATTGACTCTGGCAAAAGTGTTAGAATTAGCAGAAAGGCAATAAATGAAATGCCGGCTCCTGTAAAAAATGGGAGCGCAAGCGAATAGCCTGCAAGAATGCCTCCCAATAATGGTCCCATCATTACGCCAACGCTCATTGAAGCTCCAAGTTGACTCATATTCTTGCTTCTTTCTTCCTCCGAGCTGGAATCTCCAACA
>JANFXS010000599.1 GCA_024460105.1 Anaerotignum faecicola | reverse complement strand
ACCGGGAGGAGGCTTTAAAGTTTATGCAGTGGCTGTATACAGATGAAGATGCGATCCGTATCTTAAGCGACTGCCGCGGAGTCCCTCCGACAGAGATTGGACGCCTTCAGCTGGAAAAGGAGAATCTCTTAAATCCTGTAGTCAACAAGGCGATCACGCTGGCTCTGGAAAAGACCGACGGTGCAGTTCCTCCTGTCAATGAAAATTCTGAGGTTTACGGATATCTCTTCCCGCTGATGCAGGAACTCTGCTATGACACGATCAGCCCGGAGGAAGCGGCAGATGAACTCATGGCCAATTTAACGGAAATCGTGGAGAAGCTGAAACCATAACCGCAGCAGAACAGACAAAATTGCAGCAGAAAAAGAGCGGCAAAGTGTGTCCC
>JANFXS010000598.1 GCA_024460105.1 Anaerotignum faecicola | reverse complement strand
GGCCGGTAAGCAGATCAATATCCCGTTCCTGTTCAATCTGCTGTTTCTCCACGATCGCCTCTGTCACATCGATGACGATTCCCAGCGTCCTTCCCTCCCCTTCATACGACGTAATCCTTACATAACGGCGCTCGCTCCCTTCCAGGAGGTATACTTCCTTCTCTTCAGCCAGCGGTTCGGCGCACAGCTCCCTGATTCGTTCCACGAAAAGCGTCCTGTCCGCAAGTACAGTGCGAAGTTCTTCCTCCGGTATCATCAGAATCTCTCCCAGCTTTTTCGTCGCCAGTACACGCCTCATGTCCTGATTATACTCGTAAACAGCAATCGGAATATCGACACTCTGGAACACGAAAGACAGCTTGCCGGTCGCCTCCAGAAGGCTTCCC
>JANFXS010000597.1 GCA_024460105.1 Anaerotignum faecicola | reverse complement strand
ATCAATTATCCGGAGAGACAATGGCCGAACAAAGAGATTGAAAAAGCGCCGGTATGGTGCAGTGTTGACTTAAGAGATGGAAACCAGGCGCTCATTGAGCCCATGGTCGTGGAAGAGAAGATTGAGATGTTCAACCTTCTTGTGAAGCTTGGCTTTAAGGAGATCGAGATCGGATTTCCGGCTGCTTCTCAGATTGAATTTGATTTCTTAAGACAGCTCGTAGAAAGGAAACTGATTCCTGATGATGTGGTAGTTCAGGTTCTGGTTCAGTGCCGTGAGCATCTGATTAAGAGAACATTTGAGGCTATTCAGGGAATTAAGAAGGCGATTGTACATATTTATAACTCCACCTCCACTCTGCAGAGGGATGTGGTATTCCACAAGAG
>JANFXS010000596.1 GCA_024460105.1 Anaerotignum faecicola | reverse complement strand
GAAGTTTTTAACCCGCCTTCTTTTTTGAATAAATCACGGTACGATTCCACAACGCCGAAAACAGGCCCCTGCTCTGTCATAACCTTTACCCGGTGGCCCGGATAGGTAGCCGGAATGATGCCTCCGCGGTCGATAACCAGCAGCCTTCCCTGTTCATTCACTGCGGTTACCATGAGCCCGATCTCATCCAGATGGGCTGTCATCAGAATTTTAAGACGGCTCTCCGGGTTCAGGACGCATACCGTGTCCCCGATTTCATCCGTTCGCAGTTCATCGGCCAGCGGCTCCATGTACTTTCGGACAACCGCCTGGCCCTCTTCCTCAAACCCGGACACGGTTACCGCTTCCAGGAGCTCCTCTAAAAACCTTTCGTCTGTCATATTTATC
>JANFXS010000595.1 GCA_024460105.1 Anaerotignum faecicola | reverse complement strand
CCAATCCTTCGAAAGTCTTGTCAGCGCTTCCATATAGAAGTAATCGCCCCAGATGTTACACTCGTCGACTCCCTCCGGAGTACACGTATTATATGGAGATTTCTTGGAGTAAGTACTGTGCAGGACCAGTCCGTTCGACTCCTCCGGGCTTTTAACCGCGTAGTTCTCCACGACTGACTTCATTATTTTCTCAGCAAGGGAGGTGTAGTATATTGCATCCTCCTCCTTTAAGTATCTGGCCATTTCCAGCATTCCGCAGGCGGCAATGGAGGCAGAGGAAGAATCCCGGGGCTCACCGGAACCGTCTCCGAATTCCAGATCCCAGTAGGGCACAAGATCCTCCGGCAGATGATCCAGAAAATATCCCGTTACATGCTTAAAATCGTC
>JANFXS010000594.1 GCA_024460105.1 Anaerotignum faecicola | reverse complement strand
ATCGTCTTCTTATCAATGCCCTGCTTGATAATCTGGTAGGTTGTAATATTCTTTTTATCCATAGTTTTCCATAATGGTTCGTAACTGATCATATTGGTACTTCTTACAATTACTATACTTTGCAAAATGATCATTGTTCTAGGAGGTGTTTTTGGTATCTAAGATTTCTTACTCGTTAGTAAATGATATTTTTGAGATAAAGGATAAGGTTTTCTTGTATCCGTAAGTCCGGTTAGATAATCAACCGATGTTTTATGAAATTTTGCTAATTCGTGTAAAATTTCTATCGGAATATTAACATCTCCAGCTTCGTAATGAGCATAAGTTCTTTGCGGCACCCCAAGAATCTCTCCCATTTCTTTTTGATTTAAATTGCAGTCTTTACGC
>JANFXS010000593.1 GCA_024460105.1 Anaerotignum faecicola | reverse complement strand
GGCCGGCCTGTTGATGTTGGGAGCGGAATATCATATAGCTCGCGAATTCCCGGAGTATTTTTTAGACTATAGAGAAGTTTTAGATCCAACAATAAGATGGACAGACAGACTGCATTCCAGTTCAGGAGACTGGTCAGGAAATTTGTTTGATTTTTATTTTAGAGTTTACAATAAACTGATTAAAGATATAAAAATACCTTTCAAATTGGAGGGTGGGAATCGTATTGATGATACGCCGGTGCATAAAGTACTGAGGGAGGCGCTTGCTAACTGTCTGGTAAATGTAGATTTTTATGTGGGACGTGGGATTGTTGTTAGGAAAAATCAAGAATCTATTGTAATTGAAAATCCTGGGTATGTAAGGATTGAAAAACGACAGATGTTAAA
>JANFXS010000592.1 GCA_024460105.1 Anaerotignum faecicola | reverse complement strand
GGGCGCAGCCATACAGCGCCGATGATATCCTCGAAGCCGAACACGCTGCCGAACATGAAGCCGAATATGGTGGAGAAGAAGCCGCAGCAGGAGATGATAGCCGCCAGATTCATCTTCTTGAACCGGTAAAGCAGAAAGCCTCCGAGAAGGAGACAGAGTCCCTGTCCCACGTCTCCGAACATGAAGCCAAAGAGGAAGGAATAGGTGATGCCGATCAGTATGGTCGGGTCGATCTCGTTATAGGCCGGAAGGCCGTACATCTGGATAAACATTTCAAACGGCTTAAACAGCTTCGGATTATGAAGCTTTGTCGGCGGTCTGCTTATGATATTGTTGTGGTCATCCTCCACGATGCAGAAGGTCTTTTCATCGTTTGAGATCTCCTTC
>JANFXS010000591.1 GCA_024460105.1 Anaerotignum faecicola | reverse complement strand
ACTATCTCTTTATAAGTTCTTATATGCCGGTATAGCCTGTATTTACAGGCTTCCCGGCGTTTTGTTTGCCCGCCATGGGCGGGCTCTAACGGGTGAAGGTCCCGAGTGCACCCGGATAGTGGGAAGCACATAGCTTAACAGCAAGGGTGTCCATCGTGAGGTGGAATCTGAAGGAAGCTGTAGGCAAACCTTTGGTCCGACGGACAGAAATCACATATAAGGCTGGGTTCCGAGAGATAAGCCTGCAAAAGAGGGCAAAGTCTAATAACTATCACATTTGTAGGAACAAAGTAGATGTGGCGGATATATGAAGGGAAAGAGCACGCACCTTAAGCGGGGAGGTCTCACAGTTCGTTGTTACTACAGCTTCTATTGCCGCCTGTGAGAC
>JANFXS010000590.1 GCA_024460105.1 Anaerotignum faecicola | reverse complement strand
CTGACAAGTACTTAATGTCTTCTGTAGAAGAAGTTTACATTCCGGCAGCTAGTGAGAATGTTGATGCAGCAAAGGATTTCCTTGCATTCTTATACAGCGATGAAGCGATCAAGCTGAATGCTGAGAAGACCGGTGGAATTCCGCCAGTCGTTGGCGCTACAGATTTAACAAAAGACATCCTTGATCCGATGGTTCTTTCCACATTCCAGTCCTTCGACAACGGCTACAAGCCATACATTGGCGGATTTGCAGCAGTTGACAGCGAAGTAGTACCGAAGGCAGAATTCTACGGCCATGTAAATGCAGTCGTTGATGGAAAAGAAACGGTTGATGACTGGGTTGTAGCCTGCGATAAGCTTTCTGACACGGTAAGAGATTCTCTCGTTAC
>JANFXS010000589.1 GCA_024460105.1 Anaerotignum faecicola | reverse complement strand
AACGGCGTGAACATGAACTGAAGAATGTTGTTGATTTCTTACAGAGTGAGATGCTGCCGTATACAATGGCCGAAGCTACTCGGACAAAGCTGCAGTGGCTGGCCGATCATCATGTGAAGGATAACTTTGAATCCGGTGTTGCCCGTGATTGGAAAAAGGTATTGGAGGGCTGGAAGCTGTAACACATACCGGTAAACGTGTTAAAAAGGAGAAGTGAGAGATTTGATAAAGATTAATGTTCCGTTTAGAGACAAAGAATGCAGGCTCAAAGCTGGTGATCTGATTGAGATGAGCGGAAAAATATATTGCGGCCGTGATGCGGTACTCCCGTATGTCGTGGAGCTGGCAAAGAAGGGGGAGTTATCGGAGCATGGTATTGAACTGGACG
>JANFXS010000588.1 GCA_024460105.1 Anaerotignum faecicola | reverse complement strand
CGGGACGCAAAGATGAAAGCCTATTTAAATCAGCAGCAGGAAATCCGCCACCAGGAAGAGGTCATCGCGAAGTTAAAGTCCTTCAACAGGGAAAAATCCATCAAACGGGCGGAGAGCCGGGAAAAGATGCTGGATAAGATTGAGATTCTGGAAAAGCCGGCGGAAGTAAATGATGAGATGCGGATCCGCCTGGAGCCCAATATCATCAGCGGAAACGACGTACTGACCGTCCGTGGGCTAAGCAAGGCCTTTGGTCCCAACCATTTGTTTGACCACGTTGATTTTGAGATCAAACGCGGAGAACGGGTTGCCATCATCGGAGGCAACGGAACCGGAAAAACCACAATTTTAAAGATATTAAACAATCTGCTGCCGGCGGATACCGGAG
>JANFXS010000587.1 GCA_024460105.1 Anaerotignum faecicola | reverse complement strand
AGTAAATCCAACAATGCGAAAAATCGGAATACCTACCCGCAGCATCTCCCGCGTAGGCTGAAAAGGTGACATCAAGGCTTCCGGAAAGAAAACAAAACAGGATGAAGCCAAGGCCATAATAAAACAGCCATAGATCAGTCCCCATTTCACAGAAGCCATTATCCTCTTTTTATTTTTTGCTCCATAATTATAGGCTGCAATAGAAACCATACTGCTGTTTATACCGATCATTGGGGTCTGGACAAAATGCTGAAGGCGGTTGTAAATCCCAAATACCGCCACCGCCGTCGTAGAATACGCTGCCACAAGACGGTTCATCAGGAACGACATAAGAGAAGTGACAGAGGCCATGACTGTCGTAGGAATTCCTACGCGAAAAACAGCAGCC
>JANFXS010000586.1 GCA_024460105.1 Anaerotignum faecicola | reverse complement strand
AATTTGCCCATGGGTTTATCAACAGTATCAAGCTGAGCGGCTGTACGATTCTCATTATTCTGGTCTGTTCCACTCTGGCGGGCTATGTGCTGTCGGGGTACCGGATCAAAGGGAGCGGCATCATCCTGACCTACTTTATGATGGCGATGACTGTACCGATCCAGCTGTTCTTATTCCCGCTGTATTATGCATTTGCAAAGCTTAACCTGATTGGAAATATTCCGGCGACCAGTCTGATTCTGGCAGCCATGTTCATGCCGCTGTCAGTGTTCCTGATGAGAACATTTTTCTTAAATGTGCCGAAGGAACTGGAGGATGCCGCCAGAATTGACGGGGCAAACACCGGACAGGTGATCTGGCATGTCATGCGTCCCGTGGTTTCACCGGG
>JANFXS010000585.1 GCA_024460105.1 Anaerotignum faecicola | reverse complement strand
TCTAATGCGGTTTCAATTTCTGCCATATGTGATTTGAGGGAGTCATAATGATCCATTAGCATTTCCAGAAAATCCTGCTGGATTTTGGAAAGAGTTCCGTTCACAGCCACAAGAATTTCATTGATGTGATTGCGGGGTTTGGTTTTCAGACAGGAATCGAGAGATTCCCTATAGATACAGCCATGCTGGCTCAGATGACGAATGATGTTTCTGCCGGAGGCACCAAATATTTCTGAAATAAAAGTGGATAAACGGAAAATGGAACTTTGAAGGAATTTTTCGCCCCGGTTTTTCTGGGAAGTGATATCACGGATGATACTCTTGCGATACCGGTTCAGATACCGAAATTCACGGATCTGCTTATCCGGGATGAAACTGCCATTGAAAA
>JANFXS010000584.1 GCA_024460105.1 Anaerotignum faecicola | reverse complement strand
AACCGTTAATGTATTCTTGGTATACAAGTAAGCCATGGCAGAACGCTCCTTCACCATCACCTGATACTCATCAAAATATGGTTTTCTGGCGTCGAAGGTCAGCTCTGCATTGCCCTTGTCGATTAAGTCTGTCATCTCAGTATCTCTTAACTGGCAGAAGTTAACGGAGCTGTCCGGATGGATCATCTCACGGCTCTCGCTCGGGTCCAAGGTACCGCCGGAACCGATGGTTCCCATATCGTGCTTGCCGTCTAACATGTTGCTCATAAGGGTCGGGAAGTCTACCTGTTCAATCTGAACCTTAACGCCCACCTTCTGTAAATCCTGTACGATCAGACGCTGACCTTCTATATTGCGGCAGGCAACAGCATTACCGAGCGTACAGCGG
>JANFXS010000583.1 GCA_024460105.1 Anaerotignum faecicola | reverse complement strand
TCTTGAACACTGAAATAAAATAGCTGTTATTCTGAAATCCCGTCATATCTGCCACTTCACTCCCTTTAAAACCACTGATCGCCAGCAGAAGCTTCGCCTTTTCCAGACGGTATTCCGTAAGATACTGGACAAATGATTTCCCAGTCTCTTTCTTAAACAGCTCTAAAAAATAGTTTTTATTGAGAAACACCACCTCACTGATGGATTCTAAGGAAATATCCTCGTGGTAATGTTCCTCCATGTAATTGAGCGCCTTACGGATCACCCGGCTGCATCCGTTAGAATCCACAGGCATATCATCCGTTAAGTGCTCTGCCTTCAGCTTCCGTATCTCAGTCTCCATCAGCTGTACCTTTTTGCGATGCTTCTGGCTCTGCATCCATTCCGCC
>JANFXS010000582.1 GCA_024460105.1 Anaerotignum faecicola | reverse complement strand
CACAAACATTACAAGGCTTAAGAGTACGACGCCTGCCAGAAATGCACCAAGGCTGTACCAGTTGCCGGAAAATCCAATTCTGAAGATCGAATGGCTGCTTCTGCAGTTAAATCCATGGAACAGACGCGCCAGTGTCAGCGTACAGAATGCCATGGTACTGGCAACCGCAGCGCCGCCCTGATTCAGCCCCAGATGGAAGGCCGTCATGGTACAGACAGCGATAAGACCGCCCTGCAGGAACAGCTTCATCATAAATTCCTTTGTCAAAATCCCCTCTTTCGGATCTCTCGGCTTCTGAGACAGCAAATCCTTATCCGCCGGTTCCATACCGATGGCAATGGCCGGAAGCGAGTCCGTCAGAAGGTTGATAAACAGCAGATGGACCGGTG
>JANFXS010000581.1 GCA_024460105.1 Anaerotignum faecicola | reverse complement strand
CTACAGAAACGGCGTGATTACAGAGGAGAGGCTGAGCGATGCGCTTCACCGGATTCTCGGAATCAAGGCCGCGCTGAAGCTTCATAAGCTGCAGGCAGAAGGCCGTCTGATGCCTCCCAGAGAGCAGTTATCGGTGATCGGCTGCCGTGAGTTTCGGGAATCTGCGGCAAAACAGGCCGACAAGTTTATTACACTTGTAAAAGACACGAAGCATTACCTTCCCCTGACACTGGAGAAGTATAAGAGAGTGAAGCTGGTATTTATCGGCGGAGAGGGAACGGTGGTCGCGGGTAAGCTGCAGTCGGACGACAGCGCGCCTGTGAAGGAGATGGTCATAAGAAAGCTTACGGAAGCAGGATTCACAGTGGACGGTGAGACACCGGCCGTGA
>JANFXS010000580.1 GCA_024460105.1 Anaerotignum faecicola | reverse complement strand
CGCCGTTGTTGAAGACGGCTGTATTTTTGTTATGGGCGATAACAGAGGAAGCAGCGTTGACAGCAGGAGTATCGGTTTTGTTGAAAAAGATGACGTTACTGCAAAGGTTGTAATGAAATTTTATCCTTTTGACAGTGTCGAATTATATTGATTGTTGATTTGGATGATTTATGGTATAATATAACATAATTATTATTTATCGGCCGCTGAAACAGGATAAGTCCCAGGGCGTATTTTATATTCCGGGATTACGGTTAACCGTCAAAAGCGGCAATTAAATTTGTAAAAATTTATGAATTTAAGCTTAATCCTATAGGCGATCTGCTTGCCCTCGCCGCGGCGGCGGCATGGGCAGTCTATACTGTTGCGCTTAACGCCATAAGTTCACG
>JANFXS010000579.1 GCA_024460105.1 Anaerotignum faecicola | reverse complement strand
ATATCTGTAATAAAAATTTTGTATTTTGTAGTAAATGCGCCAATATGTCTGAATTAGTCAAAGAGTTTGGCAGATTCCTTGTCGCAAGAGGCGCTACTATGTTAATAGATTATTTAGGGTTAATTGTTTTAGTTGAAATTTTTAGTACCAATAAATTCATCACTAAATGTTTTATTACAATTTTTGTAATTGTCATTAATTATTTTACAGGAAAAAAACACGTTTTCAAAGGACACGAATTACAGGGGGAGCAAAGTGAATGAAAATAACAATAGCTGGTATGGGTTATGTAGGTTTAGCTAACGCAGTATTATTATCACAGCATAATGAAGTATATACGTTCGACCTTATTGCCGAAAAAGTAGAAATGATCAATTTAAAAAAATCTC
>JANFXS010000578.1 GCA_024460105.1 Anaerotignum faecicola | reverse complement strand
AATATTTCGGGGATTCTCCAGGTGGAGCCGAAATACATGCTTCTGGGCGGAATTATCGGCGCCTTTATCACATATACCGTAGTGCGCAGTATGGGGTCACTGGGGCCTGCGAAGGCGGCGCTTATCATCGTTATATCCCAGATCATCGTGGCATACGGAATCGAACTGTTTGGACTGTTCGGTGTGGAAAAAGCCGGATTTGAATGGAAAAAGCTGATTGGCGCGGTGGTAGCTGTGATCGGTATTATCATATTTAATTAACAAAGTTACGCAGAAAAACCGTCCGGCACCTCTGGCTGTCAGACGGTTTTTCTGCTGTCCGCGGGCTTCTGCTCAAAAAACTCCGATATGCCCGTCCCGCCCTCTGGCGTGTGCTACTGTCCCGTGCC
>JANFXS010000577.1 GCA_024460105.1 Anaerotignum faecicola | reverse complement strand
CTCGTCGAGGCTGACATTCCGGATGTGCTGCTGACAGATATTCGGATGGATGAAATGAGCGGAATTCAGCTGATCGACCGTGTCCATCAGAAGTATCCGGAGATACGGTCCGTGATTATTAGTGGATACAGTGATATTGAATATTACAGAAAGGCATTGGAATATAAGGTCTTTGATTACATATTAAAACCGTCACGCGAGGAAGACTTTTCGAAGATTTTCAGTAATCTGAGGGCTCTTCTGGATCAGGAACGGAGCAAGGAAGAACAGTACCATTATTTTAAGGAACACTGGAACAAAAACAGAGAAGCGCTGCTGGAAAGTTTTTTCTGTGATCTGGCCGAGGGGGCATACCGGGAGACCGGGGCGATTGAGGAGAAGGCGTCTGA
>JANFXS010000576.1 GCA_024460105.1 Anaerotignum faecicola | reverse complement strand
GCCGTTTTAAATCAAAGCAGACGTTTACCGTTAAATACCATCTGACATCACCGCGGTAGTCGCAGGCCAAAGCATCCGCCTTGGAGGTCTGTGTCAGGAAGATTACGTTATCTCCCATGTGTTCCCGGCTGCCCTTACAGAATGTGGGGACTGGTACTTCAGGGGGCAAAGGCTCGGTCGTAATGATGACTTTCTCCCTTTCTCCGCCTGACAGCACGAGCTCTACCGTATTATCATAGTCCGCGTACAGGCCATACACCGGCAGAATATGAACGGTATCCTCCGGAAAGGTATGGCTGATGTCGCCTTCCGGCTCCTTTCCCTTTACCGTCAGCGTGACTTCCTGCTTCACGGATGTCTTAAAAAGTATCATCGCCGTCAGCGGAGAG
>JANFXS010000575.1 GCA_024460105.1 Anaerotignum faecicola | reverse complement strand
TACGGAGTTTGAGGCGTTTTTCCATATCATGCTTCCGCTTGTGAAGCCGGCGATCGCTACCATTATCGTATTTACCTTTATCGGAAACTGGGGCGAACTGATGTGGGCCAATATTACGACGGCTTCCAACGCATTGATTAAGACGCTTCCTGTGGGACTTTTAAATTTTAAGACTGAGATGGGCGTTGAATGGGGGCAGTATACGGCCGGTATCTGTATGGTCACGCTGCCGCTGATGCTGGTGTTCGGTTATTTCCAGAAGTACTTTGTGTCCGGTCTGACGAATGGGGCCGTGAAGGGGTAACAGGGCTGCCGGAGCTAAACGGCTGAAAACTGCTGAATGGAAATTACCGAAGACGAATAACAGAATAAGGAAGGTGATTCGGATGA
>JANFXS010000574.1 GCA_024460105.1 Anaerotignum faecicola | reverse complement strand
ATCTTTCCCAGCGTTACTCCATGCCATGCAAGGAAGTAGGCGGACTTTTAACCGATATTGGTACGGAAGAGCTGGCTCATTTAGAGATGATCTGCGCCATTGTCTTCCAGCTGACAAAGAATTTAACCCCGGAGCAGGCAAAAACTGCCGGCTTTGACGCCTACTACGTCGATCACACCACGGCTCTGTGGCCCACCGCCGCGGCAGGCGTCCCGTTTAACGCCTGTGAGTTCCAGTCCAAGGGCGACGCCATCACCGACTTAACGGAAGACTTAGCGGCCGAACAGAAGGCCAGAACCACCTACGACAACTTAATCCGCATCATCGACAACCCGGAAGTCAGAGAACCGCTCAAGTTCCTGCGCGAACGTGAAGTCGTTCATTTTCAGAG
>JANFXS010000573.1 GCA_024460105.1 Anaerotignum faecicola | reverse complement strand
ATATCCGTGGCTTCCAGGCCTTCTACTCCCTGCATGGCTACGAGAATTCCGTATAATACGGAAATTGATTATGAGGTTCTGGAGAAAATCGGGGCAGGGGAAGCGTATTTGAGAACCATGATTGGAGGAAATGTACGCCTGCGCCTGCACGGCGATATTGTAAGAATCGAAGTAGATTTAAATGCATTCGAAAAAGTTCTGGAGATGAGAGAGGAACTGATCCGTAAACTGAAGGAAATGGGATTTCTCTATATTACGCTGGATCTGGAAGGATTTCGATCCGGCAGTATGGATGTAAGAATTTCGTGATTTCGTGGTGAAATGTGTGCGGTGATGTGTGTTTTATGTGAATCAGAAAGTGCTGTAAAGCTGTATGGAAGGAGTTTGTAAC
>JANFXS010000572.1 GCA_024460105.1 Anaerotignum faecicola | reverse complement strand
CAAAATTCGGATCTGCGTCTTTAATCTGAGAGAACATATGGGTGCCTGAATACATCATGGCCGCCATATCGCTTACCAGGAATGTGGTAATCTGGGCATCAGGTGTAGATACCCAGCCATCCTGGGCATACTGAAAGATAGTTTTCATCTCTTCAAAGGTCGCCACGATTGCCGGATCCGAGAAGTCCTTGGTTCCCTCGTAACAATGCTTGATAAAATCTGTATCCTGACTCATAACCTGGTCATTGTACGCCTTATAGAACCAGAAGCCCACATGCCAGATATCCTGGCCGCCCACTACTAATGGAGCCATGTCTCCCTTATCCTTAATCTTCTGGCAAAGCTCGATAAACTCATCATACGTCTTCGGCTCCGCAAACCCATTTTCGTC
>JANFXS010000571.1 GCA_024460105.1 Anaerotignum faecicola | reverse complement strand
AAATAATTTCTCAATAAAATCAGTCCTCAAATTCAATTTCGGACAGGAGCTGTATCAGGCGCATTTTCTGTTCAACAGACATTTTCTTTCCGTTTCTGGCTACAAGTTTTTCTACATCAGCATAGGTGGGCTGAGGAACTGCTTTGGAGCCATCATTTGCCATTGCTTCGAGCTCGTCGGTACTAATTCCTAACGCATCGCAGATTTTGCAAACATTTACATAACTTGTTTTTTCAATACCATTTTCTAGCATAGATTTAATGGTTGAATAAGCAATACCTGTAATCCGTACTAAATCAGCAACTTTCATGTTTTTTTCTTCCATAATATTTCGTAAAATCTGTGCTCTCTCCATATGATCACCTCTAGTTTGATAATACACTATTTTTTG
>JANFXS010000570.1 GCA_024460105.1 Anaerotignum faecicola | reverse complement strand
CTGAAAGCTCCAGCGTCAGAATTTTGCTTGCCTCATCATAGGACAGGGCCGCATCCGTCCGCGATCCTCCGATTATCACTGCCGGAACGGCAAATCCTGAATCTGCAAATTCCACATTGCGGAAATTCAGCTTCCATGAACGCCGTTGTGGAATTGCGCTCCGATTTCCTTCGGCGCCGCTGACTGCGAAACGGACAGAGGAGCCCCACTCCAGAACAAGACGCGTAGATACCCATCTTTCAACCGTATCCCCGTCTGTCCTTCCGTCATCCTCCCATATAGTAAAACAGCCGTCTGCACCCGGAAATATATCGACCGCCATACAGTCCGGGTTTTCTGTACTGCCCTTCCCGTCAAGGCTTCTGGGGATGATGGCACCGGCTTTTGCAAG
>JANFXS010000569.1 GCA_024460105.1 Anaerotignum faecicola | reverse complement strand
CGCCTTGCGTAATGATTTCATATGATAATTGCTGAGTCCCGCCACAACCGCATAAATCAGCGCCAGCGGAACTACGGTAATAATCACAAAAGCGACCGCCAGACGTGTCCTTAATTTTAGTTTCACAACGCACGTCTCTCCTCTGCTTATAGTATTCCATTTTATACAAAAATATTATAACACAGATTGAAGACCGCATTTATAAAACTATTATAAAATTTGCCTGTACCTTTATAAACTTACCGGAATACGATCCTGATTACACAAAACAGGTGAGAAAGAATTTTCAAACGCCTTCCGGCGCACTTCCAATTCTTTCTCACCTGTTTTTCCCCGGCCGGATACCGGGCGTCTCACGCTATTTCATTTATCAATTATAAATACTTCTTCA
>JANFXS010000568.1 GCA_024460105.1 Anaerotignum faecicola | reverse complement strand
CATCAAAGGGGTGCTGGCACTGCTGGGATATGAAAATACGGATTTTACCGGAGACCAGACCGGAGCCAGACAGTCCAAATACCATTTCCTGGAGCTGGACGAAAATATGAATAAGAGTCCAGAGGAGGTCCTGATCAAAGAGGACTGCATCAATCTGTTTTATAATCTGTTAAAGACCGACACAAAGGCGGGAACCATGTTTGGAAAGAGCCTGGGATGTGAACTGACCTCGGATGGAGAGATCAATCCGCTTACCATGGTGGACAACAGCTTAAAGGGACCGAAGATCGTGAGGAGCAAGAGCCGCCTTTCCGATTATCTGCCGTTTAAACTGAGCGCTGCCAACGTTTACCTCGATGGGTCTCCGATCTCCAACAGCAGCGACGCGATC
>JANFXS010000567.1 GCA_024460105.1 Anaerotignum faecicola | reverse complement strand
CGAGGCTGGCTGATAACCTGCTGTTCTGATATCCGAGCGGCATCAGACTGTTTTCACGCAAAGGGCCCGCTGAAATCCCCTGTTTTCATCAGGATTTCAGCGGGCCCGTCTCTCTTTTATTCAACGACCAGAACTCCGCTTCTGCCATTCTTCTTAATCTGATACAGCGCCTGGTCCGCCTTCCGGTAAAGCACGTCATAATCCGTCTCACCGCCTGCCATGGCCGCTCCGATACTCAGTGTCACTTCCTGCCCGTGTTTCTCCATCGTCACGTTCTTCACACGGTCGAGCACCTCGGTACAGCGCTGCTTCACCAGATCCGGGTCGTTCACTTCCATCAGGAAGACCACAAATTCGTCGCCTCCCAGCCTTCCGACGATATCATCCGCCC
>JANFXS010000566.1 GCA_024460105.1 Anaerotignum faecicola | reverse complement strand
AGTTCATGGGCGGCATGCATGGGGGTTGTTCCGGAAAAGCCATGTCCCGGCTCACCACAATTTCCCCCGTCCCGCTTCATCCGTTCAATGGTGCGACAGCAGGTTGCTGAGGGAGTATTGATGATACGGCAGAGAATTCCCCGCGACTTTAAGATTGCTGCCGCACGCGTTACGGTTTTTAAATTAGCCGTAGGAACGATGTCATCCAGCTGCTCATCGTATAAGTAACAGGGAAAAGAGGTGACACCCGCAATTCTCACATGGGGATACGAACCAACGATACGATCCGCCAGTTCTTCCAGGGTATTTAAATGAAAACCGGCTGTCTGCCCGGAATAAATCATATCACCTTCACCATACACCCGCAGCAGAATTTCCTGTATCACGCCCA
>JANFXS010000565.1 GCA_024460105.1 Anaerotignum faecicola | reverse complement strand
CCCGTCATATCAAAGGTTTCCGCATCTACCAGCATAATCTTATCGGAATACTTCTGGCAGAAGTTGTAAGCTCTCTCATCGAGCGGTCTCGTTGCGCCGACACCTTCGATAATGATGAACGGAACATCAAAATCAGTCACCTCAAACGGACCATGGAAATATTCGCCGGAATGGATGGCGTGGGAATGAATCCACTGCATTTCCATAAGCAGACAGATTGCGAAGGAGTATGCCTCGCCGTAGCAGGCACCGCTGCCCATGGTATAGATCAGCTGCTCTCTCTTATACTTGCTTCCCCACTCCTTAATGGTATCCGCGTACTGCTCTTTGGCTTTCTCGATCGCATCGTTCAAATTCGCCACAGAAGCGATGCCCTTCTCATATTTCTCAC
>JANFXS010000564.1 GCA_024460105.1 Anaerotignum faecicola | reverse complement strand
TCATATTGAACTCGAAGATACTGGGTACCTCCACGTCATCCGGCATGGTGATATTATCCATCTTCTTCTTTAAATCAGAGTAAGCCTTATCCATGTCGGTTCCGTACTCATATTCCATCATGACAATCGAGATATTTTCCTGGGACATGGACTGGATATTCTTAACACCTGACAGGGTTCCAACCGATTCCTCGATCGGCTTCGTGACCAGTTCATTGACGTCATCCGGGCTGGCACCCGCGTACACGGCTGTGATCATCATCATCGGGAAATTCATCTCCGGCGTCAGCTCCATTTTGGAGGAAAACACGGAGGATAGACCGAATACCAGCAGGCAGAGGACTGCCAGGACGGTGGTGATGGGTCTTTTCAGAACACTTTTTGTAATTCC
>JANFXS010000563.1 GCA_024460105.1 Anaerotignum faecicola | reverse complement strand
ATTTTGAGGATGGTAGTCTTTCCTTTTCCAGGGCCGCCAGTGATGATGGATACCTGGGACCGAAATACCATTCGGACTGCCTCCTCCTGTTTTTGTGCAAGCGTCATTTTACTTTTTGCTAAAACAGCCTCTAATTCCCGCTCAATATTATACGTGTTCCCCGGTGAACGGAGCAGCCTGACAAGATGATACGCTGCCTCTTTCTCCGCCTCCCGGTATGCCTTTAAATAAATAGCCGTTCCATCTGCCTCCAGAATCTTATCCTTCATTACCAGCTCATTTCCTGCCAGCTTAATCTGTCCGCGCCTGACTGTATCAGTTGGAAAGCCTGCATTGAGCACCTTATATGCCATATCGACAATGATGGTACTGTCTAAATACAGATTTCCTTC
>JANFXS010000562.1 GCA_024460105.1 Anaerotignum faecicola | reverse complement strand
GGCAAAAATAAAATAATCAATCACAGGAGGCAATTATGATGTTAAAACACAAAACAGCAGCCGGTCTGGCTGCGGCAGCCATGATAACCACGTCGCTGGCGTTTACCGCATCTGCGGAGGGAAAAGACGTACAGGCGGATACCAGTAAATCCATCGTACTCGATTCTGCAGTGATAAGCAGTGTGGAGGCACAGCCGGGATTTACGCCTGAACTCATGACGGATGAAGACGGAAAAACGTATTTTATCGCGGAAGACGGCTCCAGAGTGTATATCAGCTGGACGGAAGATGGAGTTAACAGCGACGGCAGTATTCTGTTCAGTGTCGTTGCAGCTGACTGACCGGATTTACATTTGGATGTTTGAAAAAGAATGAGAGGATTGGAATTACCA
>JANFXS010000561.1 GCA_024460105.1 Anaerotignum faecicola | reverse complement strand
CATGTGGCGGATAATAACCGCTGGTATCCGGGGCATGCCCACTATAATTTCACGGAAACACTGACAGCCCTGCACCGTGTAGGTTACCGCGGAGCGCTGGCCCTGGAAATCACGAATGCGCCAGATACAGAGACTGCCGCTAAAAAAAGCCTCTCCTATTTAAACTCAATTCTTGAGACACTGCCGCATCTTTCATGACGGCAGGAGAGAGGCGGACAGACGGAAGTGATAAGATGTTATTTGACAGAAAGCAGCTGGTAAAGCTGATAGTACCTCTGGTTTGTGAACAGGTAATTATGGGCACCATTGGGATTGCCGATATGCTGATGGTCGCCTCGGTAGGGGAGACAGCGATTTCGGGGATTTCCCTTATAGACTCCATCAACCTTTTA
>JANFXS010000560.1 GCA_024460105.1 Anaerotignum faecicola | reverse complement strand
ACGCTATTCATTTTTTTCCAGTTCGGCAGCAATCTCCAGCACCACTTCCCGGTCGGAAAAATGGTGGCGGACGCCGTTCACTTCCTGATAATCCTCGTGTCCCTTGCCGATGACCGCTATCATGTCTCCGGGTCTGGCGTGGATCATACTGTAGGCGATCGCTTCCCGCCGGTCCGGAATCTCAATGAACTCACCGCCTGTCTTTTCGATCGAGGAACGGATATCCGCAATGATATCCCCTGTCTTCTCGAATCTGGAATTGTCGGCCGTCAATATGGTAAAATCAGCCAGTCTCCCGGCGCTGTCGCCCATGGAATACCGTCTGTCCTTCGAGCGGTTTCCCCCGCATCCGAACACGCAGACAAGTCTTTTCGGGTGATACTCACGCAGTG
>JANFXS010000559.1 GCA_024460105.1 Anaerotignum faecicola | reverse complement strand
ATACGTTTTAATAACACCCTTTAAAAAATTCCTCGTAGGATTCTGGTGCGGGAGTTTCCTCATAGGCGTCAAACAACAGGCTGATCAGCTCTTCCCACAGATTCCTGCTCACCTCTACATCCATATAATCGTTTGTCGATATGTAATATGACTCACTCGAACTGTCTTCATCCCAATGGTAGATTGTTTCAAAACCGGCATAAATCCGGTTTCCATTTCTGTCTTCCGATTCGTAGCTGTAGATATCTTTGCCGGCAAGACACGGATTGTGCCAGAAGATCTGCCCGGCGCCCATGAAATAGCTGTAACTGCTGTAAGTTGAAAGAAACAGGTAGACGTTATCCTGCTTCGGATCATATTTTAAACCGTAGAGTCCCGTATTCCGAATGATC
>JANFXS010000558.1 GCA_024460105.1 Anaerotignum faecicola | reverse complement strand
CCATTTCCAGCGCTTTCAGGCCTGGAAAACCGGACAGCTCTTCCAGACTCTTTAAATGAGAAGCGTTCAACCGCTCCAGATTTTGGGCTCTGCTTCCCAGTGCAAGGCGCAGCATGTCCAGCTGTATGTAGTCACAGGTAATCATTTTTAAGGATTCCAGTGTCTCCAGACTGCCCTCGGGCAGTTCCGTATGATCCAGATTTAAATACTCCAGCTTCTGCAAAGCGGCAATATCCTGAACCTTTAACGCCTCCTGGCAGACAACCACATGGATATCCGCATCCTGCCCCTGTTCCGCAGCCTCTGCCGGATTTTCAAAGCTGTAGGTGATCAGCCAGCCGGCCTCCCCTTTTCTTATGGCCAGATACTTAAACCGCCCCAATTCCTCCTCC
>JANFXS010000557.1 GCA_024460105.1 Anaerotignum faecicola | reverse complement strand
CCGGAGCTGGTGATCGAATGGAAAGGGGATCAGGAAAATGTATAGTACTACACCACAGCGAAAGACACTTGAAAAATTATGTCCGTATTGCGGGAAAACCCGAACATATACCTACCGTGATGGATACGATGAAGTGGATTACGGTACCGGACGCAGCCGGTATATACCGTCAAGTACAGTTGACGAGGGCTGCGATTGTATGTTAGGCAAGCTAAGCCATGCTGCCGAAAAAATCCAGATAAAGAAACAGTGCGCTAACTGTGCATGGAATGTGAACGGAAATTGCACAAATAAGCAGGAGCGAACCGATGTTTCGGAGATGTTTGGAATAACCGGTGATCTGGTTATAAAAAATGAATCAAAGCGCTGTAAACATTATGAGTTATCGAAAA
>JANFXS010000556.1 GCA_024460105.1 Anaerotignum faecicola | reverse complement strand
CTGTCATTTCCTTTTATCTCCGTATCCGGGATCATACAGAAATCGTGAATCTTTGAATTAGCGATCGCACCAAACAAACCAATGTGATCGTAATTCCCCAGTTTATTTAGCCGCAGGTTCCTGATCGTATATCCATTCCCGTCAAAATCCCCCTGAAACGCATACTCCACCTCACCCGGCATCTCTGAAGAGTCCCGGTAAAAACCGATGGGAATCCAGTCCACCCCCTGCATGTCAATATTTCCGCCAAGGGCAAAGAAACATCCCGTATAATCCCCCGCATAGTCTGCACCTTCCGCATCCGGAACTGTCATCCCCATCGCTGTCAGTTCCGAAAGCCCCATAAGCTGTTCCCGGTTCTTAATCAAAAATGGCCGGCTCTCAGAACCATC
>JANFXS010000555.1 GCA_024460105.1 Anaerotignum faecicola | reverse complement strand
ATACAGGTGATAGAAAATCCTAACCTGACCGACAAGCAACGACTTTTTTGCATCCGGTATGTGAGATGCTTCAACGCAACGAGATCATACCAGAAAGCGTATAACAGCAGTTACGAGACGGCAATGGTCGAAGGGTGCAAACTACTAAGAAATCCAAAGGTCAGGGCGGAAATCACGCGGCTTAAGCAGGACCGGCTAAACCGGGAAATGCTTGACGAACACGATATTTTCCAGAAGTACATGGACATTGCATTTTCTGACATTACCGATTATGTGGAGTTTGGCAGAGAGGAAATACAGGCCATGGGAGCGTTCGGCCCCATACAGGTTGAGGACCCGGCAACCGGGAAAAAAGTTCCGCTCATGAAAACTGTTAACAGCGTTCGTTTCCG
>JANFXS010000554.1 GCA_024460105.1 Anaerotignum faecicola | reverse complement strand
CGGAACAACAAAAAGCAGCTGCAGAATCATGCTGGAAAATGTAATAATGGCACTGTTTAAAAAGAAATGGAGAAACGGCCCCGATTTCCATGCCTTTATATAGTTCTCAAAATGAAAATCAGACGGAATAAAAATCGGTGGATTTGTCAGAGTTTCCCCGATGGACTTGACTGACGTGGATACCATCCAGACAAATGGAATAATAAACAGCACCAGCAGTATGGCAAACCCGATATACTGTATCACCGTCAATACTATTTTTTTCAATCGGTATGTCAGTTGCAATCGTTTCACCCCCTATTGGTAATGTACTTTTCTTCCCAGTAAATTAAAATAAATAATCGTCATAATTCCGACCAGTACCAGCAGCACGACTCCCGCCGCAGAGGCATA
>JANFXS010000553.1 GCA_024460105.1 Anaerotignum faecicola | reverse complement strand
AATTTCTGGAGGCCAGCAGACTGTTGATCCGCATGCCGGAGGGGTATTCCGAGATCAGAATCTCAAAATTGGATTTCATCTCGTCAAGCATCTTCTGAGGCGGAAAATAGGGATTGACGAGATAGCAGAAGTCCAGCAGCTTCGGATAACGCCAGTGACCGCCGTAACGGGAAGCAATCGCGTCATAGCGCTTCTCTATGGTATCGGCGAAGAGGCTCTCCGCAATATCCAGATCCTGAATGTCATCGATCTCGTACCAGACTTGTCCGCTCAGCCTCTTGGCTTTGATCTCCTTTGTCTCAAGCAGTGCGATGAGCTTGATTACGGATTCATAGTATTCGTTGTTGCCCATGGCCTTCGCATACGCTTCGAGGAAGGGAACATATGTGTTTG
>JANFXS010000552.1 GCA_024460105.1 Anaerotignum faecicola | reverse complement strand
AACATTTCAATATCATTGTTTCCATCTCCAAAGGCCATCGCCTCTGATTGATTTAAATGATAATATTCCAGTACCTTTTCAATCCCAATGCCTTTTCCGCCGTCGGCAGGGATAATATCCACGGCCCGGTCCCACCAGGCTGCAATTTTGGCACGGTGCACACCGTTCAGCAGGGAAAGATGGTCTCTTTCACGGCATCCCAGCATGATCTGGTATACTTCCTCTTTTGCCACTTCCTCAAAATCATCCGCAACCTCCACTTCACGGTTTGCAAAACCATAATACTCCACTAGATCATCGTCCTTTCCATTTGCCGCCTGTCTGTCTTTTGTGGCAAGTGACAAAGGCCTGTGAATGGTCTCCGCATTTTTTATAATGGTACCAACATCATCG
>JANFXS010000551.1 GCA_024460105.1 Anaerotignum faecicola | reverse complement strand
CATACCAGACTCTACCGCGCCGCAAGCTACGTAAAATCGCAGAATAACCTGGATTTGATCCAGTTAAACTCCTTCGGATGCGGCCTCGATGCCGTCACCACGGACCAGGTAAATGATATCTTAACCGGCTCCGGAAAGATCTATACAGTGCTCAAGATCGACGAGGTCAACAACCTGGGGGCCGCCAGAATCCGTATCCGCTCTCTCATTGCCGCCCTGCGCGTACGCGATAAGAAGCACTATGAGCGGAAGGTGGTTTCCAGCGCCTACCACCGCATCACGTTTACGAAGGACATGAAGAAGGACTACACCATCCTCTGCCCGCAGATGTCGCCGATTCATTTTGACTTAATCGAACCGGCCATCCGCTCCTTCGGCTATCAAGTGGAGGTC
>JANFXS010000550.1 GCA_024460105.1 Anaerotignum faecicola | reverse complement strand
TTTCAAATCCGCAAAAATACTGTCCGCCCGCTTCTGAAGCTCCGGATTCCCCATGTCCAGCGGATGCTCGTTGGGAAGCGTAACGCCAAAGCCCAGGCTCTCCGCCCTCCGTCTCATTGCATTTAAAATATCCGGTCCGCCCTGATAGAAGCACTCGGGGCCGGCTATATAAATTTTTTCTTTTTCAAACATGTATAAACCTCCCGTTTAAGCCAGCACAAGCTTCATGAGAAGCTTTAAGAATCTCTCATAATCGGCGCTCTCTCCGTTTTCCACAACCGGCAGCGATTCCCATACGAAATGGTGTCTCCGGTCCAGCACCGTCATCCCCAGCGTCAAATCACTCTTCGTCTCAATACCCACGTGCCCGGAAATGGTCTTTACCAGGGTAGC
>JANFXS010000549.1 GCA_024460105.1 Anaerotignum faecicola | reverse complement strand
ATCTCTTCCAGACAGGGTGACTATACCTTTACCGGACGGATCAGCGCTGTGGAAGAGCAGACGGAAGGCCATGGATTTCTCAGGGTCCATAAGAGTTTCATTGTAAATCTAAAGCACGTTCACAATATTTTTAAGGATTCCGTAACATTAGATAATGGAGAAGTGATTCCCTTAAGCCGTCACCGCCACAGGGAAGTAAATCAGAAATTTTTAGATTATATGGAGGAGCAGATCATATGACGGTCTATTACCAGCTGGTGCTGGACACGATTCTTTCCTGTGCCGAAACACTGATTCTGTTTCAGATGTACCGCGCTTTTTTAAGGCGTAACTCCCGCCCCAACAAATACTATTATCTGGGGCTTTTTTCATATTTCGTTTTTCAGCTTGTCA
>JANFXS010000548.1 GCA_024460105.1 Anaerotignum faecicola | reverse complement strand
AAAAATATTTCCGGCTGTTTGCGGGCATGGTGCTCATTCTGCTGGTCTTAAAACCGTTTACGGGGGGACTCCGGCTGGATGACAAACTGGCCTATTACTTCGAAGCCATCAGCTTTCAGAAAGAGGCGTCGGAGCTTTCGGCCCAGATCTCAGATATGGAAAGCGTTCGTTTAAAGAGTATGGTGAGCCAGTACGAGGAGGCGGTGGAGCATGACCTGCGTACCATGGCAGAATCGTCGGGATTTGTCTGTGTGAAGGCGAAGGCTCTCATTGACGGGGATGAAAAGAATGCGAGGTTCGGTCACGTGGTATCCGTCAGCCTCCGCCTTGCTCCGGACAGCCCAGGACAGACGGATCAGGGGAACAATACCAAAATCAGGCCGGTTGAATCAG
>JANFXS010000547.1 GCA_024460105.1 Anaerotignum faecicola | reverse complement strand
CATCAACCTTCAGCATCTCAGCGCCTACTTTGGTAGCGGCAACGATGGTATCCATTTCGCTGATGCCTGCACACTCCACGAAGGAGTACATCTCACCCATTGCGGTATAACCGTATGGCGTCAGACTGGAGCAGAAGGAATCAGAACCAATGGTAAGACCAATGCCTTTCTCTTTTGCTCTTCTTAAGTTAGCGTAAACACGGTTTAATTCTTTTTCCACGACATCGCTGCCCTCGAATTGATCATGGATTTCCGGTACGTATGTCGGCGGATATGTCTTAAACCATTCGTGTAAGAACTGGATCGTCGGGCAGAAGTAGATACCTTTTTCCGCCATGATATCAAGACACTCGTCATTTAAAGCCTGGCCGTGGATAATCAGATGAACACCGG
>JANFXS010000546.1 GCA_024460105.1 Anaerotignum faecicola | reverse complement strand
CTAAAAATGCAGATGAAAATATGTGATAAATGCACAAAGACAGGAGGGAAGAAAACTGCAGACCGGGGGGAAACATTGTTAACCGGGGCGATGGCTATAAACCTTGACATGGCAGAAGAAATAGTATTTAATATTATATGACTAATGGTAATTTTGCACATAATGTGTGATCTGAGATACAGGAGGAAACAGAAAATGGCTGATACAATTCAGGCGTTGGATCGGGCGTTAGAATTACTGATTTATCTGAATAAAAAGGGGAAGGAGGTAGGGATTACACAGATTGCCTCAGATATGGGAGTGTATAAGAGTACGATTTACCGTACACTGTCAACTCTGGAAGCAAAGGGATTCGTCAAAAGGAATCCAGAGACAGAGAAGTACTGGTTGGGA
>JANFXS010000545.1 GCA_024460105.1 Anaerotignum faecicola | reverse complement strand
CATCCGAATACAACAGAAAATACGGTGACGGTTCCGGAAGGCGTTGATGCAGAACTACTGGGAAAGGTTCTTTCCAACCCGGAGATGGCAGCACCTCTTACTTCACTGGCGAAGACGATGAAGTGAAAAATAGTGTAATTTTAGTGGAAAAATAATTCATGAATCGATTAATGGAGGTGGACAATTTGATAAAGGTTACACTAACGAATGAAATTTTAAAAAGGATATCGGAAATTGATGAAAATCGTTTTTCTCTCAGCACGATAGAATTGCCACCTGTTACAAAGAATAGACTTAGAAAAAACTCCAAGAAAAAAAGTTCATATGCTTCTAATAAGATTGAGGGGAATCCATTGACTGAAAAACAGGCAAGTGAAGCCATTGACAGTGAGC
>JANFXS010000544.1 GCA_024460105.1 Anaerotignum faecicola | reverse complement strand
ATTCAATCCTTGCCCACTCAACAACATTTCCTGATAATAATGTCTTTATGTTTGTTGGTATTGCCATATAGTCCCCTCTCATTCATACCAATACACTGTTTTCAATTGATTTTGATCGCATACTGTCTACCCTTCTGCTTACCTATCTCTATAGAGATTATACATCATAATCTTTCAAACTAAACTCTTATTTTTTATTCATTTTAACCACTCCAATTTGAATACATTGCACACTTGTGGCGAATATATGTTCAAAACTTGTTCTTTACAAATGAGGGTCACTAAATCTATCCAGTCCACCTGGTCTTACCACGTTCATACAGTCCATATAGTCCACAAAATACTCCACCACGTTCTCCGGGAAGAACTCCTTAAACTCGGAATAGAGCTGGG
>JANFXS010000543.1 GCA_024460105.1 Anaerotignum faecicola | reverse complement strand
CCCCACTGCTGTCCCAGCCGCGCCAGTTTCTTTTCCGGATTGTATCCCTCGGAACACGGTATATGGAATAATATTGATCTGGCAGATGCATTTTCCCATGGCTTAATTGAAGGCATCAGGCTCTTTTCAGAAGATTTAAAAGAAGCGGGATATCAGATGTATTTCAGCGGAAAATGGCATGTCAGTGCAGAAGAAGGTCCGGGAGACCGTGGGTTTGGTCCGTGGATCTATCCGCCGCAGGAGGGACGGTATAAGCAGTGGAAGAAAACCCCCTTCATGGGAGACTGGGACTGGCTTTTGGAGGATGACTATATTACAGAGGTAAGGGGACGTGGTGACGGTGAGATTTCCAGAGTCGGATTTCCTCCATATACCCAGTATGGTGTAAAAGAAA
>JANFXS010000542.1 GCA_024460105.1 Anaerotignum faecicola | reverse complement strand
ATCTGATTCAGATCGTGGACCTGCTGGAAAAGAAGGTTGCAGCGGAGGGGCTTGCGGCGCTGGCGGACGACGGATATCTGCCGGTTAATTTATGCATGCCGAGACGCCAGGAGATATTTGCCTGCATCGATCGCTGCCGCAGCATGATCTATTGAAGAACAGGCGGATTTTGAATTAGTAAAGGGGTCAGTCATGGAAGAAAAAAAACATCTGGTTGGGGGGATTTCCAGAAAGACGCTGGAACGCCTTCCTGTGTATCACCATTATCTGGAGCGCAGAGACTGCGAGGGACTCGTCAATATCTCCGCGCCGGTCATTGCGCTGGACTTACAGCTGAACGAAGTGCAGGTCCGTAAGGACATCGCCATGGTAGCGCGGTCGGCGGGAAAACCGA
>JANFXS010000541.1 GCA_024460105.1 Anaerotignum faecicola | reverse complement strand
GGAATCTTTGCGGTACAGAACCGGGCACTGGAAGACTAGAGGGTGTTTGAATCAAAACAGGAGGCACAGGTATGAATCAAAGGAAAAAAATCAAGGGTACGACAGTTCTGGCGCTGCTTATATTTCTGGTTCTCGCCGTCATGCCCTTTTGCATGTCCATGTTCCGTGTGGGACTGTTTGGAAAATATATGTGTTTTGCCATTATAGCCATCGGGCTCGATATGATCTGGGGCTATACCGGTATCCTGAGTCTGGGCCATGGTGTCTATTTTGGCTTGGGAGCATACTGTATGGCCATGTATTTAAAGATGGAGGCCAGCGGCGGTCTGCCTGATTTTATGACGTGGAGCGGGGTGACGCAGCTTCCATTTGTCTGGCAGCTGTTTGGAAATCC
>JANFXS010000540.1 GCA_024460105.1 Anaerotignum faecicola | reverse complement strand
AGACAGCGCGGTGCCGGCAGACCACTTATTGGGGGATGACGAGAATACGGGAAAGAAGACCGAATATGCCACGCCTGCGGATGCGGACCAAAAGGATAAAGACGCTCCCAAGTCTGATGATGCGCCGAAGGGCGATGAAACGGTGATTCGATGGGAGTTCGTGGATGATGACAACTTAAGCAGGGGTGAACTGTCTCTGATTGGCGTAAGCCCGGAGAACAGGGCGGATTTCGACACGGTTGTCTCCATGCTGCCGGAACAGGTGAGAGCGGAGATTGAGGAGGCGGGCGAAGTGACTCTTCCCATAGCTGACTGGAACTGTCAGGAGTATCAGCAGGACGAGGATGGGGAATGGCCATTTACCGGCGAATATGAGTTTATCGCAGAGCTGCCG
>JANFXS010000539.1 GCA_024460105.1 Anaerotignum faecicola | reverse complement strand
TATTTATTCGGATCAGATGCAATTATGTTGGATTAGAGGCTTGACAAGAGCGTGTCAAAATCGTGTCCTTGCAATGTCCGAATGGACGAGTTATAATTGTATTATGCAAAATTAGGTAAACAGAAAAAGCCATTTTGCATAACATCCCCAATGAACGGCCACCGGCTTTTACCGGTCGGCGGCTGAAGCGCCGGTATCCATGGATACGTCCGGCAACGCGCGTTAATAAGGTTGATACCACCTGACTTACTGCTAAGCTGCAGCGACAAAGGTATCCGTCTAACAGTTTGCCGAGTTTTATGTCCCCACGGACGAGGGATTAAAACCGGCTCGTCAGGACAGAGCCTCACGGAGAAGGCGCGTAGGAAGAGCTTGCCGAAGTAGACTGGGTTCG
>JANFXS010000538.1 GCA_024460105.1 Anaerotignum faecicola | reverse complement strand
GGAACTCACTCATAGACCCACGTACTCTATCCTGCACTATGGTCTTGCGTTGCTTTTTTACTCTTCTAATATCTGCCTCTGTCTCTTTGATTAATTCACATGCATCTATATATTGTTCCAGCACCTCCTTATTCAACGGCCTCACCCCTTCCCTACCCGCGGCTTGTACGCACGTTCCCCATCCAGGTACTCTTCTTCCTTCCTCTGCTGGCCCAGAAGCTGCCGCATCCGATTCAGCGTATCCCGGTTCTTCTGTTCCTCAAAGAACTTGACGATCCGCTCATTTCGCTTGACAATATCTTTATTCTGCCTGCGGTATTTCCGACTCTGCTGAAACTTCGTTGCTACTCGGTTCCGCTCAGACTTATCCACTGCAAATTCTATTGCATGAACC
>JANFXS010000537.1 GCA_024460105.1 Anaerotignum faecicola | reverse complement strand
ATTGAAGATAAGGAAGCGGTATATATCTCCGATCTGTCCATGCAGAATGGATTCGACGTCTTTCTGCTCGACGGGACAGAACCGGGAATCCTGGACACCAGCTTTGCTGATGACGGTTTAGGCACCTGGGCCTCCAACTACATTTATAAATCCGGAACGTTTAAACCGCTGTACTCTGATGTCGATCCGAAACGGCCGGAACAGCCAAAGGTAAATGACTGGAATGCGTCATCATCAGACAACCTGATCTGGTATGCAACCCGCAGCACGATTACGTATTACGATAACGATCTGGCTGATGTACTGATTGAAGAAGAGTATCCAACATGGATTGAGACAGGAAAAGCACTCGGTACTGTTGATAAACCCGATCCTGACCCCGACAGTAAGCCGG
>JANFXS010000536.1 GCA_024460105.1 Anaerotignum faecicola | reverse complement strand
GATACAAACGACAGCTATCAGAAAGTACGCGTAACCGTAGGAAGCATGAGCGCGAAATCATTAGGCATAGACGGAATCGACATTTCCACACAGACAGGCGCATCTGACGCAATAGCGAAGATTAAAACGGCTATCAACACAGTATCGTCGCAGAGAGGCGATCTGGGAGCAATCCAGAACAGGCTTGACCATACAATCAACAACTTAGGAGTTCAGACAGAAAACATGACGGCCGCCGAAAGCCGCATCCGCGATACAGACATGGCTGAAGAAATGATGGCATATACGAAGAACAATATCCTTGTACAGGCCGCACAGGCAATGCTTGCACAGGCTAACACAGTTCCGCAGGGAGTTCTCCAGTTATTGCAGTAATATAACGGATATGCTTAGA
>JANFXS010000535.1 GCA_024460105.1 Anaerotignum faecicola | reverse complement strand
CAGATTTTCTGGAAAATACTGCAGTAAAAGATCGACATGAATCAGTACGTAACAGTGATCTTTTCGCATGGTCACTCTTAATAAAGAGGAATCGGAATCACAATTTACATAACTCGAGGAAAAAGCAAAGTCAAGAGCCCCTTCCTGAACTTTTTGAATTGAAAGAGAGGACGTGTATTCTGTGAAAATAAATTTCACCTGGGGATGTGCAGCTTTATATTTTTGAAGCGGAAGTAAATCCACATAATCATTGGGATGAGCCGCTCGGCAGCCTAATCGCAATTCACAGTTTGAGGTATAGCTTTTCTTGGAAACATCAATACGTTGATAAATATTTTGTATTTCCAATGCTTCCTGATACAAAATTTTTCCGAATTCTGTAAGTTCAAACTTGG
>JANFXS010000534.1 GCA_024460105.1 Anaerotignum faecicola | reverse complement strand
CAGCTGACGGTAGGCTCCCTGATGGCTGATATCCCATACCGCACGCCGTTCATCTCCAACTAAATGGCTGGTGATATAGTCTTCATCCATCCGGATCGGTGCCATCATCCTTCCTGAACATGTAATAAAATACATGGCTCTCTTCAGCACCACCCCCATCTTCTTCAAGGCATCGAAATCCAGCACCCCCTGTTTTCTGGCTGCAATAATTCTTTTTACGGACTTCACGCCCATTCCGGGAACCCGCAGAAGCGTATAGTAATCGGCCCGGTTGATCTCCACCGGAAACTGCTCCAGATGGCGGAGTGCCCAGTCGCACTTAGGGTCCAGAAATACATTGAAATTCGGCCGGTCCTCCGTCAGGAGCTCCGATGCCTTAAAACCATAAAAACGCA
>JANFXS010000533.1 GCA_024460105.1 Anaerotignum faecicola | reverse complement strand
CCGGCGCTCTGACCAGAGTGTACTCCGCCATTGCGATTGAAGAGGACGTAACGGTAAACCCTTAATCAGCTTCTCCGTTAGTCCCGAAGATGGAGAAGCCAATCTGTTCGGGAAAACGGTAAATTCGTTACAGGAGAATATTGCTATCAGAGAGTCTGAGATTACCGGTACATTGAAGCATGTTACTGGATACACGGGATTTAGCAGTAATACTTCTGAGCAGGAAGGAAACTATCTTGCTTTGAAAGTTGATGCTGATTCCAAAGATGCAGTTGCGACCGTTGAACTCGTAGGTGGTACCAAAGGACCGGTTACGCTTGATGACGACATGAACATTGTACTCCTTATTAAGAATAAGGATACTCAGAGCATTAAGGTGACGGTAGACAATGGAG
>JANFXS010000532.1 GCA_024460105.1 Anaerotignum faecicola | reverse complement strand
CAGATAACCAATATCGCCAGCCAGATAATTCGCAAAGCGCCATAGCCGGTTAACTTTTTCCCATTCTCTTCGGAATCTCCGCCACGTATCTCCACATCCCGGCTCTTCTTTTTTGCATATAAATAATCTAACCCATAAACAACGGCGCAAATAATCCAAAGAGCTGTTACAATCAATAATAATCCGTCGTATTTAACTATTATATTAAAAGCACTGTCGATTCCCAGTACTTTATCTCCCATTCCAGTATTAATCCAGTCGATGCATTGGATTACCGAAAAAAATGCAGTAAGAATTAATAAATAGGATTTTACTCCTTTCTTATTCTTAAATAAATACAGCGGAAGGAATCCAAACAAAGCTGCTAATGATAAATAGGCGTTATCACTGATGCC
>JANFXS010000531.1 GCA_024460105.1 Anaerotignum faecicola | reverse complement strand
GGCAGACCGTGCTGAAAAACCATCCTTTGGAAAGCGTGTCAAAGGAATCTTTTCTTCCAAATATGATAAGGACGGCCTTCTGATCCTGAAAGAAGAACATTTTATATACTAATTGAGAGCGGTGGTCATACCGCTGTACCCCATCATTTCTGCGTGAAACTTAACCTGTAGGGAGCAGAAAGAAACAGTAAACTGGAGCATGAATTGTGGATATCAGATTAATTGCACTTGATTTAGACGGAACGCTTCTGGACAGTCAGAAGCGTCTGTCGTCCCGTAACAAAAAGGCGCTGACGGAATGCCTGAGACGAGGCATTCATATTGTTCCGACAACCGGAAGAACCGTATCGGGGATTCCTCAGGTTGTCAGGGAACTGCCGGGAGTGCGTTATGCC
>JANFXS010000530.1 GCA_024460105.1 Anaerotignum faecicola | reverse complement strand
TAAACCGATCCACAACAATGCTGACTATCCCGCTGTGGATCTTTCGAACTTTGCGGAAGGGAACTGCCGCCCAGAATCTCGCCATGTCATAGCCGAGATCCGTTGTCTTCTTGAAAAACTGCTCCAGCTCTGCCGGTTCCCCGCGGTACCAGATCTTGTTCTTCAGAACGTTCTCCTGGAAGGAAAGAGGCTCCTGGATCACAATCTTTCGTTTCTTTGCAGGAATCAGCTTCAGGATCCCTGTAATCATGCTCTTAAACCAGCCCATCAGGCTTCCTCCTTCCTATGCCGATCTTGACCTCATACGGCAGCCAGGCATATTGCACGCTGTTGACCATATGATCGTTCTTGTCCTCCGGCGTGTTGTCCTTGTCCTCCAACCAGCTGTATACTTCC
>JANFXS010000529.1 GCA_024460105.1 Anaerotignum faecicola | reverse complement strand
CAAAGTATTTCCGTATCGGAGAAAACAAGTTAAGACGCTTGGCAGAGGAAAACAAGGACGCTGGCTGGCTCATTATGAATGGCAACCGCATACAGATTAAACGCCGACAGTTTGAAAAGGTCATTGACAAATTGGACGCAATCTAATGCAAATGAGCCTTGTATGTGTTATGATAAACACAAGTCATATCAAGGCTCTTTCCAATAAGGAAAGGAGCAGACACCATGAAAGAAAATAGACGGGATAGCAAAGGACGTATCCTGCATACTGGAGAGAGCCAACGAACAGACGGAAAATACTTATATAAATATGTGGACGCATTTGGAAACACAAAATATGTGTATGCTTGGAGATTGACACCCACAGACCCGACACCAAAGGGAAAACGGGAAAAAC
>JANFXS010000528.1 GCA_024460105.1 Anaerotignum faecicola | reverse complement strand
CTGTTGTTTGCGATATGTGCGGCAGCAGATAAGAATGATTTAAGGCCATCCGTAACCGGAGGAGCAGTAGATGATTCAAAAGCGGCAGCCGCCGAAGAACCATCCTGGAATCATATCGACATGAATAAGGATACAACGTATACGATCCGTGTGCACGCTGATTTTGAGGAGAAAACAGTCAGCTATTCCATCACGGAAAAAGACGGCAAGGTGGCAGCGCAGGAGATTGCAATTCCTACAGAAGCTTCCAATCTTGCAAAGATGATTGCCTGCAACTGGTGGGTCGGGCAGCCTCAGTATATCGATAATTTCAGGCTGACAGCTCCTGAAGCAGCACTGGATCTGCCGCTGGAAGGAAAAACGCTCTATGCGTTTGGCGACAGTATTGTTGCAGGC
>JANFXS010000527.1 GCA_024460105.1 Anaerotignum faecicola | reverse complement strand
AATAAGTGGTTGAATGATCTCCTGTCTTGTCAACGCAAGTTTTGCAGCTTCCGCCGCCTGAGCTTTCTCTTCTCGTAATCTGCATTCCTCCTCAAAATTGAAAAGGATTGATTCGAAAAGATTCCTTAACTTCTCGCTCTGTGAAATGGCCTCAAGTGTTGATGGTTTTTTATCCGATCTGCCTTTACAGTCTTTTACTTCCTGCGCCAGGCAGACCCCATACTGCCGATCCATCTTAAGATATATTTTCCGCAGCACGGTATTTAACGAATCATTCTGCTTCGGATATCTCTTCGCCAGTTCAGTACCTCTTTTATTCATGTTCATTTTCCAGATCATGCACGGGTCCGGCTCCCCTTCCTGTTTTCTGACCGGCCCTGCTGTCTTCTTTTTTTT
>JANFXS010000526.1 GCA_024460105.1 Anaerotignum faecicola | reverse complement strand
GCCTTTATTCCGGCAGAAGAACGGTTGATTACGATTGAAGATTCCGCTGAGCTGCAGATCCGGAGTGTTCCGAACCTGGTCAGACTGGAGGCAAGAGGGCCCAACACGGAGGGGGAGGGGGCCGTCACCATAGCGGATCTGATTCGTGCGGCGCTTCGTATGAATCCGGATAGAATCATTGTGGGAGAGGTACGGGGAAGGGAGGCGCTGGACATGGTCATGGCCATGAATACGGGCCATGACGGCAGTTTAAGTACAGGGCACGGCAACAGCCCGAAGGATATGCTGTCCAGGCTGGAGACGATGATGCTTATGGGCGCCGAACTGCCTCTGCCGGCGATACGCAGCCAGCTGGCATCAGCCCTGGATATTCTGGTGCACTTGGGGAGACTGAGG
>JANFXS010000525.1 GCA_024460105.1 Anaerotignum faecicola | reverse complement strand
AAGGACTTTTCGGATCTGCGGAAGAGGGACAAGCAGACTATTTTTAAGACACTGCTCGAGGCCGATGACGACTATGATACGGACGGAGACACCGACGGAGCATACCTTTTCTTTGATGTTGAAGACGCTAGGATAACATTTTTTGCTCATTCTGAATCAAGCTTTCCGTCAGACATGATTAGATGCCTCGACTATATGGACGTACTCACAAACGATGGTGGTACGGGGCTGGACGAGTTGATCGGATATTTGGAGAGTCTCCTCGATACCGAGCTTATCAATCTGACACCACACGCAATTACCATATTAGACAAGGACGACAATGTCATATTGACAATTCCTTCTTCCGGTATCGCCAGAGCGGAACAGACACGGGAGCGGATCGGAGACATCGGCG
>JANFXS010000524.1 GCA_024460105.1 Anaerotignum faecicola | reverse complement strand
ATGGAAAGCGGTTCGATGATCCGCTTTCCATGATGGGGGCTCAGATTGAGAGTCTCCGTCAAAATGGCTGCGCTCCCCTGCACATTACAGGAAAGCCGCTGCATTCCGTCCACTATCATTCCAAAATTCCGTCTGCCCAGGTAAAATCAGCCATTCTTCTGGCCGGACTCTATGCGGACGGCGAGACAAGAGTCATGGAAGATGTTGTATCACGCAACCATTCGGAGCTCATGCTCCGCTCCTTCGGCGCCGATGTGCGGTGGGAAGGCACGACAGCAGTCATCCGGCCGGCGGAGGAACTCTACGGCAGACAGATTACAGTTCCCGGCGATATCTCATCCGCCGCGCCGTTTCTTGCCGCCGGCCTGCTGGTACCGGGTTCTGAAGTGCTGATCCG
>JANFXS010000523.1 GCA_024460105.1 Anaerotignum faecicola | reverse complement strand
AATCCGCGCGGTGGTACTGAGAATGGGCATGAATGCCAACGATATGAAGCTGCTTTCCGCAGTGATCGTTGCAGTTGCTCTCTGTGTTCCTGTCGTGGTAAGAAAATGGCGCCTTAAAAAAGCTTACACGGAAGGGGGAGAATAAGCATGCTGGAAATTAAAAATGTCCGAAAGACTTTTAACAAGAATACAATCAATGAGAAAAAAGCGTTAAACGGAATTAACCTGCATCTGGATGAGGGAGATTTTGTAACGGTTATCGGCGGCAACGGCGCTGGAAAATCCACGATGCTCAACATGATTGCAGGTGTCTATCCCATCGACTCCGGAAAGATTGAGATCGACGGAGTCAATATTTCCAGGGAACCGGAATATAAACGTGCCCGCTATATCGGCA
>JANFXS010000522.1 GCA_024460105.1 Anaerotignum faecicola | reverse complement strand
GTCCGGTATCTCGTCTGTTACTGATAAGATCTGGGGAAGAGAGCTTTTAAGGAGTGACCGGACGGAGGCGCCGTTTTCAGGAATCTACGAGATAACCGCCATGGAGGGCGGTCCACAGGAGATCAGGAGAAGTATGGGCCGAAACCGGAAATCAACCGCCACCAGACGGTACAAAAGCAGTTTAAGGAGCATAGAGGTGGTGGAACGCGGTCCTGTCTATACGGCCGTGGAGTTGAAATACAGCCTCGAGGGCTGCGGTTTTTACAACGTGTATCTGAAAATCTATGAAACTGTGAGAAAGCTGGAGGCACGTGTACGGATTCATAAGAACAGTGTATGGGAACCGGAAAACCTCTATATCGCACTTCCATTTACTGCGGGAGACGGCGGTGTCAGC
>JANFXS010000521.1 GCA_024460105.1 Anaerotignum faecicola | reverse complement strand
TTTTGCTACATAAGGAGGAGTGACATGGACAATAAAATCAAAACTTTGGATACCCTGAAAAATGAGATCTTCTTATTAAAGGAAAAACTGCGGATCGCGGAGGAGGCGTTATCTGCTGACCGGATCCCCTATGAGTTGGTGAAGAAGATCATGGAGGTTGGAGGATATAGTAACAAAATAAATGCTTTGCGCAAAGCGTATTTGATGGGTATTAGATTGGGATAGTCTTATTGGTCTTGTGCATGATTCAGACGGATCGGAGGAGGTCCGGGCAATTGCCGGAGCACTGGAAAGGAAGCTTGATATCCAGAAGATACGGATTGTAGCAGATGGAAAACTCAATTATAGACAAATGGAATTAGTGTTTTACGGGTTTTATATAGGTAGGAGTGTCCAGG
>JANFXS010000520.1 GCA_024460105.1 Anaerotignum faecicola | reverse complement strand
CGGGGAAGCTGACGCAGAAGCATGCAGTAAACATGACTTTACAGGAGTATTTTAAAAATATAGACTACACCAAGTTTAAGCCGGAGGTCTCGCCTCAGGAGGTGTATGAGATGCTGACCTGGATGACGGAAGGGTTCCTCTATAACAGGAGAAAGTCAGAGCTTTCCGCTTCGCTTGACGAAGTTATGAAGAAATTCTGTGTCTGGGAGAAATGGCTGAAGCAGATTGCTTATAAAGAGGAGTACCAGGACGCAGAGCCGGAAGGAGGATTATGGGAAAACCGGTAATCAGGGCGGAACATTTATCCGTCAGATATGAGGGGGAGGGCGTTGCAGTAGACGCCTTAAAGGACGTCTCCTTCGAGGTGGAGCAGGGAGAATTTATCGTGGTGCTGGGAC
>JANFXS010000519.1 GCA_024460105.1 Anaerotignum faecicola | reverse complement strand
GGAAGCAGGTTAAGGCAGAGTGGATGAAGCCATATGAAGCCTTTAAGGTACGGGTTGATGGGCTGCTTGAAATCGTAGACAAGCCGGTCAATCTCATCGACAGCCAGCTTAAGGAAATGGAAGCTGTCAGGGTGGCGAAAAGAAAGGCAGATATCCAGGCGTTATATGACAGCGTGATCGGGGAGATGCTGGAATACCTTCCTCTGGAAAAAATCTATGATTCAAAATGGGAAAATGCATCTGTCAAATTACCAGCGGTTAAAAAGGCTATGATAGAGGTGATCGGCAAGTCATACGAAGAGGTTACGACCATTAAAAATATGGATTCCGAGGCGGTCCCCAAAGCGCTGGAGATGTACAAGCGTGATCTGAGTCTTGCGAATGCCGTCAAGTATATC
>JANFXS010000518.1 GCA_024460105.1 Anaerotignum faecicola | reverse complement strand
CATACTGTCATGGCAGCCCGGGCGGCCCTTCATCAGTGGGAGGAGCCGTGGATCAGCGGAATCCACGGAAGCGGCACGGTATTTTTCACCGGCTGTACTCTTCGCTGCTGCTTCTGCCAGAATTATCCCATCAGTCAGGAGGGGCTGGGAAAGGAGATTTCCATCCGGCAGCTTGGCGATATCTTTCTGCGCCTTCAGGATGAGGGTGCTCACAATATCAATCTCGTCACCGCCACCCAGTATCTTCCCTCCATCGTCTCCGCGTTGGACTTTGTAAAGCACAGACTGTCCATCCCTGTGGTCTATAACTGCGGCGGCTATGAACGGGTGGAGACAGTAAAGGCCCTTAACGGCTACGTGGATATCTGGCTTCCCGATTTAAAATACTACAGTTCCCG
>JANFXS010000517.1 GCA_024460105.1 Anaerotignum faecicola | reverse complement strand
CAGTTCTTCCACGGCCTGCTTCTGGAAGCTGTCGTCCGTCATGGCCTTCACAGACTCCAGCTTCTGTCTCTCCCGATCTCCGTCATAGACCGGTCTGCCGTTTTCAATCTTATATTCCGCCACATCACCGCATAAACGCATGCGTTCTTCAAACAGGGTCACGATTTCCCTGTCGATCTTATCCAGTTGTTTTCTGATTTCCTGTAAATCGAATGTACTCATAAATCCTGTCCTTCTGCCAGCTGAAGCGTAAGCATGGCCTTTATCTGTTCTTCTGTATAGGCGCCCGGGAATTTCTTCACTTCCGGCGGAAGTTCCTTTGTGTGGAACGGTTCTCCAAAGGTGATGGTCACATGGGACGGTTTAATCTTCGGAAAATGCTGTTCAAAAACTTCTGC
>JANFXS010000515.1 GCA_024460105.1 Anaerotignum faecicola | reverse complement strand
CCGGGCCTTCCTTTACAGGCGAATGTATCAGAAAGCCGCCGAAAAATGGGTGGAACATAAGATTGTGTCGCACGCGGTCAGCCTTTACGCACACGACCGCGAGGGGCTTGAGGCATTTTTCACCTGCGGTTTTGGTTTACGATGCGTCGATGCAATCCGGCCGATGGAGCTGTTGTCCTTTACCGCCCCGCTCCCCCTCACGCTTTCCGGCGGAATTCGTTACGAGGAGCTTGGAAAAGAGCATCAGTACAAAATACGGGACTTACGCCGCATGCTGATCGAACATATGGGAAAAAGCCCCTGCTTCATGTATCAATCGCCGGAAGAGATTGATCAGTGTCTTATACGGGCCGAAAGCGGAGATTCACGCATATTTGCAGCCTTATCCGGAGGCTCCGC
>JANFXS010000514.1 GCA_024460105.1 Anaerotignum faecicola | reverse complement strand
CCCGCTTACCGCATCGTATGCAAATTCTGCGGCGCCCTGTGCATATTCTACAAGGAAACTCACGGGAACCATCATTTTCCCGTTTATTATGACCGGGAGCTTTTCAAGTTTATATACCTTTAAATATTCCTCGTTTTCTCCTGGAGTCCAGCCGTATTTTTTTATAACGGCGGCCTCTTCCGTTCCCGCGGTAACTTTTAGGCCGTCGTCCATGTATGCCGATTTAGTTTCACCGTCCCAATATGCCATATTGGTATTAAAAACATGCATAAAATCCATAAGCGGAACCATTACTGCGCCTCCCGTTTCATAAGGCGTAGCGGAAAGTTCTATTTCCTGTCCGTTAACCTCCGCTTTCGGCACAGCCCCCTGTACCGTTGCGGCAGACATTAATCCCAC
>JANFXS010000513.1 GCA_024460105.1 Anaerotignum faecicola | reverse complement strand
GGCAAAAAACAGCCGTTCCCTTTTCTAAAAAATAAAGAAATATACGCCGTGGCAGTAATGGAATCCAAAAACGTAAAGGAAAAAATAGGCATAATACCATGTGCGCCGGGACTTTTCAGCCGCCTTGTACCCGTCGGATCAAAGCCTGGCGCTTTTATGCTTGCCGAAGAAATTATACTCCATTTCCTTCCCAAGGTTTTTAAAAACTATAAGATATATTCAAAATCCCTTATCCGTATCACCCGCAACGCCGACATAGACAACGAACAAATATATGACGAAGACCTTGACTATCTGGAACAAATGGAAAAGGTTATAAAACGCCGCCGTAAGCTGGCTCCGGTACAAATGGAATATACGCGCCGCCTTGACGGGGACGTTACGGAAAAACTTTGCGGC
>JANFXS010000512.1 GCA_024460105.1 Anaerotignum faecicola | reverse complement strand
CGAAATAAAAGCCCCAACCCCGCAACTCTCTGTCTGCAAAATCGGAACTTTTTCGTGCGCCTTCAGGGACTCGAACCCTGGACAAATAGATTAAGAGTCTACTGCTCTACCAACTGAGCTAAAGGCGCTTCTCTTCAGTTTTGTGTGCCTGTCTCGGTGACACGTGTGTTATTATATAACTGCGTTTGACAAAAGTCAACCCCTTTTTTACAAAAAATTTACAGCTCTTTCATAATTATTTATTTTTCTTCTTTTTCGGGGAGGAAGTACCGAGAATTTTGTTCACTTCCACGAAGGATTTCTTCCATTGCAGTGCCTTCTTGTTGAGCTCTGTCTTATCGCTTGTCGCCTGGAGAAGTTTTACGGTTACCTTGTCTTTCATTCCCATATGGACCGCTC
>JANFXS010000511.1 GCA_024460105.1 Anaerotignum faecicola | reverse complement strand
TATCGATTCATCGTGCGTGACGACGATGAGGGTCTGCCCGTATTTCTTATTGCTTAATTTCAGCAGACTGATGATTTCCTGCCCGTTGCGGCTGTCCAGGCTTCCGGTCGGTTCATCGGCCAGGCAGACCTGCGGGGCGTTCATCAGAGCCCGCCCGACGGATACCCGCTGCTGCTGGCCGCCGGAGAGCTGGTTGGGCAGATGTGTTCTGCGGTCTTCCAGCCCAAGCATTTCCAACAGTTCGTTCAGCCGTTCCTCATTGACCTTCCGTCTGTCCATCAGAACAGGCAGCGTTATATTTTCCTCCACATTCAGGGTCGGAATGAGGTTGTGGAACTGGTAAATCAGCCCTACCTGCCGTCTGCGGAAAATAGCCAGCTTGTCATGGCCGCCCGCATA
>JANFXS010000510.1 GCA_024460105.1 Anaerotignum faecicola | reverse complement strand
GAAAAAGTAGAATAATTATGAAATTTTAATAATTAATTTACAGAAGATTCCTTTACGAAGCCAGGGGGAAATGGTATACTAGGAAAGGTCAGTTACTTTACTGAAGGAGGCTTCAATGAGCAGACAGGAATTTTTACAGCGTTTGCGGGACACGCTGACCGGCGAAGTGCCTGGAAATGTGATTGAGGAAAATATAAGATACTATGACGATTATATCAGAACGGAGACCGCGAACGGCCAGTCGGAAGACGAGGTGACCGGTGCGATCGGTGATCCCAGGCTGATTGCCAAGACGATCATGGAGGCCACGGAGAACGCCAGAGAGGGCGGCAGCCGTCAGTCCGCATATGATACGTATCGGAACGAAGGCCGGACGGTGTATGAGGAAGAGGCCGGACC
>JANFXS010000509.1 GCA_024460105.1 Anaerotignum faecicola | reverse complement strand
AATTTATCAAATTCGTCAATCGTTGTGTTTCCAGTGAGGACTTGTAAATAAAATTCATCTTCCTGCGTCTCTAAGGTTGCCCATAAGGATTCCATAGAAGGAGAATCCGCATAGCTGGCCGCATACTGAAGATTTAGCTTATCCGCCTGACTCTGTACGGTCCAGGCACCATTGGCCCATCCCCAGCCATTCGCAGTAGAAATATTTTTCTCTACAGTCTTTCTGAAGCCGTCTTTCTGAACTGCGGTATATCCGTTGTACCATGTCTTTCCATCGCCGCTTAAATCATCGTAAGCCACTTTTCCGTCAATACAGTCCATCACAGACTGAATCTGTTTTTCCTTGGCATCATAATCACAGTGAAGAACATTGATGGGATAATAGTGCCAGGAGAATGGG
>JANFXS010000508.1 GCA_024460105.1 Anaerotignum faecicola | reverse complement strand
GATGTGGAGGCGGATGCCGGGCTTTCCGTTTTAATCCGGGAGCGATATCCACGGCCGGCGCTGATGCTGATCAATTTTAACTATGGATTTGAGGGCTTTTCCGAGGCATTTACAAGAGCGGACCAGAAAAAGGTCATGGGGTTTGCGGAAGACATAATCAGCGGCATGGTAAAGGGCTTCTTTGACAACAGCTGCGTTCTGCGGCGGGAGCAGAGCGGATTTGTCCTGGTACTGTCAACGGAAGGCATGGATGACTTTAAGAGGGAAGCCAGCGTGATGAGTGTGAAATTCCGCCAGGTTATGAAGGATTACTTCGAAGTGCCTGTTTCCATCGCGGTGAGCCTGCGGGGAGGAGGCGTGGACGAGATCCAGGATCTGCTGTATCAGGCCATGAGCGCC
>JANFXS010000507.1 GCA_024460105.1 Anaerotignum faecicola | reverse complement strand
CTGATGAGTCAGTGCCCGTTTGTAAAGGGTAATGCCAGCGGTCTTGCCGTTGGACTTCCCGACGGACAGATGGGAAATTCCGAGGTTGGCCATTTAAACATGGGAGCCGGCCGCATCGTTTATCAGGAACTGACAAGAATTACAAAATCTATCCAGGACGGCGATTTCTTTGACGTTCCTGAGTTTTTACAGGCTGTGGAGAACTGTAAGAAGAATCATTCTGCCCTTCATTTATGGGGACTCGTCTCCGACGGAGGTGTACACAGCCACAATACCCATATCTACGGACTTTTAGAACTTGCCAAACGAAACGGACTTGACAAGGTATATGTACACTGCTTCCTGGATGGCCGTGACACACCGCCTGCATCAGGCAAGGGCTTTGTGGAAGAGCTGGAA
>JANFXS010000506.1 GCA_024460105.1 Anaerotignum faecicola | reverse complement strand
GGTCAATGTGCCATTTTCAAAGGAATAACCGTCATCGTTGATAGACGCGGCATTGGACATGGTGGCGACTGGCGGCATAAGCCCGTCATTTGCCACTGTCGTCTGCTCATTTTGTTCAGAAGTTTCTAACGTGGGGTCGCTGTGGTCCAGGCCGTCCTCTCTGTCGGCTTCGCCGCCATTCCCCTTATCCTGCGGGTCGCACAATTCGCAGGAGTGGGTGCAGGGACTCTCCGGCACGTCCTCCACATATCCGCAGGTATCGTCATGCTCCCCGCGCTCATGGGGGCAATCCAGCGCATAGCACTCATGGGTGTGTTCATGTACGGCAGACGCATCGCTGTCCGTGGCGGTGGGTGTGTACTCATCGTCAAAACCACAGATCAGCTCGTTAGTGTAACA
>JANFXS010000505.1 GCA_024460105.1 Anaerotignum faecicola | reverse complement strand
CAAATACATCCCAACAGAAATTTTAATGATCTCTGTATTTCGATTTGCAATATTACTGCATTTCTCCTCCAGAAGACTCAATTTACTGTTATTCAATTTATAATTGCTGTCTTCAAACACATAACTCATAAGAATACAAAACAGTACGAACAATGGAAAAACAAATATCAGATCTAAAAAAATGACTTTTTTTCTAATACTGTTAAAATGCGGCAATTGTTTCATAATCTCATGCCCCTTCTGTAAAATATATAGTATAATCATAAAAATGGATTATTGCCTCTGTGTTTCATTATACAGGATTTTTGTGGGAAATGGTAGCATCCGCTTATATGGCATTATGAAAGATAACTTATTGATCCGGTATCCGGAAAAAGGGAGGGTCCAAATGGCAGAAAAA
>JANFXS010000504.1 GCA_024460105.1 Anaerotignum faecicola | reverse complement strand
CGGTGCAATGCAATCATCCATCTGGATCAGAGCGCCAATTAACATATCTTTACTAATCTGCATCGTGTATTCCTCCTTTAAAAATGTACATACTGTTTCTATAATATAATACTTTTCTTCCGAAATAGCAAGGGATTGTCCAGCCATTTTTGTAAAAATTTTATCATTACAGGGACTTGACGTGTATACAGTATTCAACTATAATGTATTCATACAAAAGTTGTATGAATAATAACTTTTGATGGCACTCATTCATTACTTTTACTTATAAATAAGCATTCGACGGAGGTACAACATTATGAGACCAGAGTGGAGAGATTTTAGCGGCGGCGTCTGGGAAAGAGAAATCAATGTCAGAGACTTTATACAGAAGAACTATACCCCTTATGACGGCGATGAC
>JANFXS010000503.1 GCA_024460105.1 Anaerotignum faecicola | reverse complement strand
TCAAACAGCCTGCCGTTTTTAGGAACGTAATCGGTTAGTTTCCTATCGGAAATATCATGGGGAGGCGTGAGCCCAAGGCCGCATGGGCCGTTATGCCATATCATACAGTGCCTGTAGCTTATGCCGGCAAAAAATTCTATTTCGTCGGTTTTAAATGCATCGTTTACTGCCGATATAAGTTCAGCCGCTTTGGCGGTGGTTATTTCCTGGCTGCTGTAGTCTTTCATTGTTTTTTCGGCGTATTTTTCATCATCGGAAAGCGTAACAAGATTGCATCTGAATGTAATATCCGTTTTTGCCATGTCAATGCCTATGCTTACTGCTTCAAGCGGCGAACGGCCTGTGTAACATTCGGTTGCGTCGAACCCCATTGCGGCAAGGTTTGCTACGTCGCTTCCTG
>JANFXS010000502.1 GCA_024460105.1 Anaerotignum faecicola | reverse complement strand
AGAATGATAGAATTTCAGATGCTGGCCAATCAGATTAATCCTCACTTTCTGTTTAACACGCTGGAGACCATACGCATGAATGCCAGTACCCATAAGGACCCGGACACCGCTTATATTATCACGCAGCTGGGGAAAATGATGCGTTACAGCCTGCAGACTAAGGATCAGCTGGTGAGCCTTGCTCAGGAACTGGCTTATACGAGAAGTTATCTGGCGATTCAGCATTTCCGGTACCGGGAGAAAATCAGCTACGAGATCCTGGTAAGCGATGAGATCACACAGGATACTTATTATCTGATGCCGCTTTTGATCCAGCCTTTGGTGGAGAACGCCATCTCTCATGGCATCAGTCCCATGGACGGACCAGGGTTTCTGCTGATACATATTGAACCGGTAAAAG
>JANFXS010000501.1 GCA_024460105.1 Anaerotignum faecicola | reverse complement strand
CTTCTGGTTGCCGTAGCCCATGACATTGCTGATCATGATGCCGTTGACCTTGCAGCCTTCCAGAATCGCCTTTAAATTCTCCAGCTTTTCCGGCCTGATGATGATTTCCAGTTTTTTCATACAGCATATCCTCCTTTATCGTGTTGACAACAAAAACGAGGGCAGTTCCGCAAATGGAACGCCCTCGTTCGATATTAAACATTATACATTTCTGAACATAAATGTCAAATACATTTTAAAACGGAATAATTAGAAAAGTTTGTGAAATATTGACAACATTATGCGGTCACAAAACTTAGAAAAGACTTGTGCTTTTTCCTCTTTCGTACTATACTTAATACTGTATACAAAATAACGAAAAAGTACAATCTGAAGAGATTAAGAAAATGCGAGGTATTTA
>JANFXS010000500.1 GCA_024460105.1 Anaerotignum faecicola | reverse complement strand
TTTGGATTCAGCGGCTGGTTCCAGATACAATCTGCCTTCAGGAGAATTCTGTCTCCGGGAAGAAATGTTTTGGAATTCACCCTGTCAAAGGATTTCCAGGCGGTATCCTCTGTCTTTCCATCTGCCGTATCATTTCCATCTCTGGCATCCACGTAGTAGGTTGTCCCTTCCGTCTGCATCTTTAACGCATTGGACGCGGTTGAAAGACTGGCATTGGAATCTGTCGCAGTGCGGTCATTTGCGGCATATCTGTCCGAGTTGTTCACTGATGTATCAGCAAATCCAACCATATTGACAGGAATCGCACTCATCATCATGACTGCCGCCATCATGCCCGCGGCTTTTCGTTTGAAAAATTTGCTTGTTTTTTGCATAACGATATTTCCCCCTTGCTGTTTTT
>JANFXS010000499.1 GCA_024460105.1 Anaerotignum faecicola | reverse complement strand
CGCGGTTGAAAAGGAGCGGTAGTCTGGAATCCCTGTGCGGGAGGGACAGCTTTTTTCTGTGGGATAAGCCTGTAAGAAAAAAAGGAGTGCTTACGAGAATCTGTGATCTGATGATTGAGCAGGGGAGGCTTAAGGAAGAAGAAAAGAATGCCGTTATGAAGCGGGAAAGTCTGGTATCGACAGAGATATCGCCGTTTGCGGCGCTGCCTCACTGCCTGATTGACGGAGAGAGCTTTTTTGTATTCGTACTGATGAAAAACCCTGTTCCATGGGGAAAGGCCAATGTGAAGCTTGTGATTCTGGGCTGCTTTAAAAGAGGAGATGAAAAAATCAAGGAAGTGCTGGAACGGTTGTTCCTGATGGTATCGGATGAACAGTGGATCAATAAACTGGCCGGCAG
>JANFXS010000498.1 GCA_024460105.1 Anaerotignum faecicola | reverse complement strand
CTTTTGGCCTGCTTATCTTTTAATTTCTCTCGATAAAGCATCAATTCATCTTCTGGCAATGCGGAAAGAAGACCGGCAAAAACTTTCAGTTCAAAAATATTGACTCTGCTGATTTCCAAAGAACACAAAAACTCCTGCGCTTCTTCCACATCACACTCTACATCTGAAATCTCGCAGTCATCCAATGATTCCATTTCTGTTTTCTCAAGGGCAATCCAGATTTCTTTTTCTTCTACCGGAAGCACCAATCTGACACAGATGTCTTTTTCCTCTTTTACCAACTTTTCACTTGCCACATACAAACGAATCATATATATTCCTCCTTATAATAAGTAATAAAAAAAACAGACCCTCTGTCTGTTCTCAGCTTTGAATATGCTGCTGTGCTTGATCTTCAAAAA
>JANFXS010000497.1 GCA_024460105.1 Anaerotignum faecicola | reverse complement strand
TTCAGCGTTCACATTTTCTTCAAACGTAGCGGTTTTTGCAACAAGTATTTCGCATATAGGAGTGATTGTTTTATATGCTTTTGCAGTAGGATCGCTATTTAAAAGCGCAATATCTTCATCGGTTGCATAGCCGTATATAATTTCGGCAAATATATTTTCGGCTTGCAATGTCCGCGGATATAAAGGTGTTTCTTTAAACTCGTTCCATTCGTCGGGCACGGTATATTTAACGCCGACTTCATCAACCGATATTTCGTTTGAAACCGTCTCTGACTGAGCGCCGTCCGACGATGCGTCTTTACTGCCGCATCCCGATAACGCCCCGATACAAAGGGTTATACATAAAATGCATAATATCAGCTTTTTCATAATTATTTACTGCCTCCTATTTTTTAATAAAC
>JANFXS010000496.1 GCA_024460105.1 Anaerotignum faecicola | reverse complement strand
CAGCAGAAATTCAGCCGGTATTTGGAATACAGTTCGTTTCCTTACGTTACACGTATGGGATTGGAATTAAAAGACGCCAAAGAGTATCTGATGGATATTTACCATACGGTTCTTTTAAAGGATGTCGTGGCAAGGCTTAATATTTCCGATATCACCGTATTGGAAAATGTAGCAAAGTTTCTGCTCCACAACGTTGGAAACCTGGCGTCTCCCACGAAGATTGCCAACACGCTGAAATCACAGGGGACAAAAGTGGATCAGAAGACCGTGGATAAGTATTTAAGGGGTCTGACAGACAGCCTCCTTCTCTACGAGGCGGGCCGGTATAATATTAAAGGAAAACAGTATTTGACACAGCAGTGCAAGTACTATGCGGTTGACATCGGCCTCCGCAATGTTCT
>JANFXS010000495.1 GCA_024460105.1 Anaerotignum faecicola | reverse complement strand
GCCTTGTCAAACGCTGCGTTCCACCGAAGCAAGGCATACTGCCGAGGTTAACTTCAGGCTGTCCGAAAACTGCCTTTGTGCTTGCTATCCTTATATCGCATGCCATTGAGATTTCGTTTCCGCCGCCGAGCGCATATCCGTTAACAGCGGCAATAACAGGTTTTTCAAGTTTTTCTATTGAAGAGCATGCAGCCTGACCGAGTTGAGCGCATTTCCTTCCGCCGATAGCGTCAAGAGGTACAAACTGTGAAATGTCGGCGCCTGCAACAAATGATTTTTCACCTGCTCCTGTTATAATAACGCCCTTTACCGCCTCATCTTCTCCGATACATTCCATAGTTTTTTTAATTTCTTCAAGCGTTTCCGCATTTAAAGCGTTAAGAGCCTTAGGCCTGTTGATT
>JANFXS010000494.1 GCA_024460105.1 Anaerotignum faecicola | reverse complement strand
CTCCATCTGTTCCGGCCTGGAGATCGAGTACTGCCCTGACAGTCTGGAGTATTACGAGAGCCTGCTTAAGCCGGGGCGGCTGGATTATCTGCTTCTCGGCCAGCACTTCTACACCGCGGCAGGCGCGCTGCCGGTGAATATCTATGAGCTGGAGGAGAAAGGCGGCACAGCCGCTTACATCGACTACGCCCTTTCAATCAGAGAGGGCTTGGCGACCGGCTTCTTCAAGGTACTGGCCCATCCGGATGTGATCTTTATCAACGATCTTGCCTGGGATGAGAACTGCAGCCGGGCATGTGAAATCATCGTCGAAGCAGCACAGGTGTCCGGCGCCGTCTTAGAGCTGAACGCCAACGGAATCCGCCGCGGAATGAGGGAATACTGTGACGGTGTGCGTTATCC
>JANFXS010000493.1 GCA_024460105.1 Anaerotignum faecicola | reverse complement strand
TAATTTCTGAAGATTTGCAACCTTATGGAGCCAATCGTTATTATCTGGAACAGAAAGTTAGAGATGATTTTCCAGAAACTTTAATTATTAGACTGCCAGGCCTCTTTGGTAAAAATATAAAAAAGAATTTTATATATGATTATATACATTATATTCCGTCCATGATCCAAAATGAAAAGTTTGGAAAACTTGCAACTGTCAGACACGAACTTAATAACTATTACAAATTGCAGGATAATGGATTTTATAAATGCAGTGACATATCTTGTGAAGAAAAAGAAGCACTTAAAACTATTTTTAAAGAACTGGGATTTTCTGCACTTAATTTTACGGACAGCCGTGGTGTATTTCAGTTCTACAATTTGAAACATCTGTGGAATCATATTAAGTATGCATTAAAAA
>JANFXS010000492.1 GCA_024460105.1 Anaerotignum faecicola | reverse complement strand
GCGGAGGCGAGAGCAAATGGATTAAAACCGGCGGCCGGATATGCGTTCCCGCAGACGGATGATTTTTACGAGAAATTTAAAAACTATAACTTTGGTCATGATTACTGGGTGACACATTCCATGTGGCCGTGGGTGGAAGGAATAGAACGCGGCTGGCTGACCAATGCTGATGATATGCATGCATCGTGGAATGGACTGGACAAGGGGTATCACTTTGAATACGGCAGCGATGGCCGCTATCCTGACTGGAGCGCGCCGGAAGCAGAGGGCAGCGATAACTGGTGGCCCTGGCTCAGAGACGGTTTTCCCGATGGAATGTGGGAAGCAGTTGACGCGGCAAATGCAGATACCTACAGGCAGTAAGTGATCAGATTGGGTAAGAGGATGAAAAAAGCGGTTTTG
>JANFXS010000491.1 GCA_024460105.1 Anaerotignum faecicola | reverse complement strand
CGGCGAACATGTATACACAGAAAATCCGCAACTATCTGCATGATGAACGCCCCGAACTCGGTGTGAGAATCTTTATGATGCATCCGGGCAGAATGCAGACGGTTATGGGAGCGGAGAACGCACAGATCCCTTCATCAGAATCCGCAGAAGGCATCTATAAGGTGATAGAGGGGGAGACAGACCCGAAACTGGAAATACCGTTTATCAACTATAAAGGGGAAGCCATGCCGCACTGACCGCGGAAAAGGAAGATTATGAGAACTTATAAAATAGGCATCATCGGGTGCGGCAGCATAAGCAATACCTACATTCCCGATATACAGAACATTTATCACGATCACGAAATACACGCAGTCGCGGACGCAGATCTTAATCGCGCCGGGGAAACTGCAAAGAGATTCG
>JANFXS010000490.1 GCA_024460105.1 Anaerotignum faecicola | reverse complement strand
CCAGGCTCCGGGAAAAGCGGAGATGAAGCAGGCAGCCGTCTCCTTTGGGCGGCTGGTGGAACGGTCCGGTGTGGAGGTTCGCTGCCATACGCCGCTCACCGCAGAGCTTATTCAGGAAGAAAAACCGGATGCCGTGATTGCGGCCATCGGATCGGCTCCTGTTGCGCTTAAGCTTCCGGGGAGTGAAAAGAAAATGGTCTGTCAGGCCAACGCAGTTCTGGAGCATGAAATAGAGCCGGAAGGAGACGTATGCGTGATCGGAGGCGGTTTGGTGGGGCTTGAGACCGCAGATGCGCTGGCGGCAGCCGGACACGCTGTGAAGGTGCTGGAAATGAAGGAGAAAGCGGGGGAAGATTTAGGCATGCTCCGGAAGCTTGCCGTGATGCAGAAGCTTGGCGGTGAA
>JANFXS010000489.1 GCA_024460105.1 Anaerotignum faecicola | reverse complement strand
CCTCGAATCAAATACAAGCCGGACAGTGCCGGGAGTACAGCGGTTCATGAGATGTGCAAGAAGCAGCTCTGTATCGGGAAAATATAGGGTAAGGATACTTTTAAGATAGTCTTTTGCGGATAATACCGTATCCATTTCAACAAATTCAGAGCGGGAAAGCCCTAACGCTGAGAAATCGGAATAGGCCCTTCCCAGAAAGATCTCCCGGTCTGTAATCCGTGTTTTATGGCTCTTACGCAGCTTGAATTTTGTTTTCCGCTTCAGGTCTACATTGCGTATGAGGAGATATCCCTGTTCAATGTAGTTATAGAGCGTCTTAACAGACATACCGAGTTCCGGATGATTGATGAAGATCATGTAGGGGGACTGTCCCTGTTTGATCAAAGGAGTGACAACCGCATCA
>JANFXS010000488.1 GCA_024460105.1 Anaerotignum faecicola | reverse complement strand
GGTACCCGTACCGATAAACGCGCCGAAGAAGTGGGCGACTACATAGATGGCGACGACTGCCGCCAGGCGGCCCGCCTGGTTTTCGACCAGCAGCGGGACGAAAAAGAGAGAGGAGAGCAGAAGCCGGTGGATCAGTGCGAAGCAGGCGATTAAAAATTTCTTCTGTCTCAAGTTCTCCAGGACGACGGAAGAAAACATCTGCAGGGTGCACAAGAGCACCGGAACAGAGCCGATGATTCCGTTTAAGGAATCATCAGCGCCGAGATAGCCTGCGTAGCCGGACAGAAACGCCCCCGTTGTCAGGGTGACGACGCCGTTGGCGCAGCAGCCTTCGGCAATAAACAGCTTCCGGCCCCTGGAATAATCCGTCTCCGTCATGACAGTATCCCCGAAATACGCCTGGG
>JANFXS010000487.1 GCA_024460105.1 Anaerotignum faecicola | reverse complement strand
AGAAACTCATCGGGAAGCGGATAGAAGTGGCGAAGAATTCCGGCAAATTCATTCAGCTCCTTTTTCGAAGGGAGATATCCGAATAACAGAAGGAATGCGGTTTCTTCAAATCCGTACCGCGCGTTTCCTTTTCCCTTCACCAGATCGCCGATTTCAATACCGCGGTAGAAAAGCTTTCCGGGTACATTGACCTTTTTTCCATCCTGAATCTCGTAGCCGACAACGTCGGATACACGCGTCAAGCCGACCCTGACTCCGGTGCCATCCTCGTTGCGGAGACCTTTTTTTACGTTGTGTTCCTTGAATAAATGATTTGGAATATCCGTATAGTTTGAGGATTTACCAAATGTCTGTGCGATGAAGAAATTATTCATGCGATATTCTCTCCTTTTCCTTTAGATTCA
>JANFXS010000486.1 GCA_024460105.1 Anaerotignum faecicola | reverse complement strand
CACGATTCCATTTAACGCCAGCGTCTGCAAAATCCCTACGGATGCGGAAGAGCTCTGGATAATTCCCGTTACTGCAGCTCCCGCCAGAATGCCAAGAAACGGATTTCTTCCAAGTACGGTAAACGCCTGCGCAAAAATCGGAGCATTGCGGTATGGGGTGATGGCAGCCGACATAAACGTGAGACCGATAAACAGCACGCCGAAGCCCACCAGAATCTCTCCCACCTGCTTTTTTCTGCTGTTCTTACAAAACAGCGTCATGATTGCTCCCACACCCACCAGGGCCGGGGCAAAGAATTCCGGTTTCAGCATCTCGCCCCACTCGCTCATGGATACGATCCAGCTGGTCACCGTGGTTCCGATATTGGCGCCCATGATAATACCGACCGCCTGCCCAAGATTCA
>JANFXS010000485.1 GCA_024460105.1 Anaerotignum faecicola | reverse complement strand
CCGGCTTCCGAAACAGAAGATTATGACGATTCTGGATTTCGTGACTGCGGGAATGATTGTGAGCTACGATGTGATCTTCGGAAGTACCGGCAGTTTGGCTGCAGTTGCAGTTTTTATGATTCTTTTGACTCTGATCCAGGCTTTTTATCAGCCGGCGGTTCAGGCCAGCATTCCGCTTCTGGCAGCCCGGGAGCATCTGATGGCGGCTAACGGGATTGTGATGCAGGTTCAGGCCCTTGCAGGACTGCTGGGACCGATTTTAGCCGGTATGCTCTACGGGATCGGGGGAGTGAAGCCGATACTGGCGGCCAGTGCGGTCTGCTTCTTTCTATCGGCTGTGATGGAGCTGTTTCTGCGGATTCCGCATGATAAGAGGGCACCGGAAGCTTCTCCTGTGCGCACGGC
>JANFXS010000484.1 GCA_024460105.1 Anaerotignum faecicola | reverse complement strand
CCGTATTTCACTGCGCTGTCAGCCAGAGCCTCGATAAACATGTATACATAAGCAGGAGAACTTCCGCTGGCACAGACAACCGCGCTCATCAGCCGCTCTTCCACGATGCACATCTCGCCGAATGATGTAAAAATATCCCGAATGGTATCTTTCTCCCCGTCGTCAAAGGCTTCCGCATCGTAGCATACGCCTGTCATCCCTTCGCCGAGAAGCGCCGGTGTATTCGGCATCGCCCGCACCACCCGCTTTTCTATTCCCAGCTTTTCCTTCAGCTGGCCGATGGTAATTCCCGGTGCAATGGAGATAATCACGTTGGCCTCCGTCACCACGTTGCGGATATTTTTAAGCACCGGGTCGAAATACTGAGGTTTTACCGCAAGAATGATGTATTTTGCCTGATTGGCA
>JANFXS010000483.1 GCA_024460105.1 Anaerotignum faecicola | reverse complement strand
GATAGCCGCCGTAAACGGATACGCGCTGGGCGGAGGAATGGAGTTTGCCATGGCGTGCGATTTTATTGTTGCGGCGGATATCGCAGGCACGCGCAGCCCTTGAAGCCGGCGGCAGACATCATGCCCTTTTTCACAAAATACCCTTGCCATTTCGGACGTCGTCTTCACCTCTTCCTTTATATCGCCGCCGGCGCTGAAGGCTTTTTCCCCGGCTCCCGTAAGCACGGCGCACAATACGTCCTTATCCTTTTCCGCCTTATCAAGGGCTTCCAAGATCTCGTCGCATACGGCCGATGAAATCGCGTTCATTGTTTCCGGGCGGTTAATCGTTATCCACGCCACATGTTCTTTTTTTTCATATAGCATATATTCCATGTCAAAACCTCCTTTATATATTTTCCGGAC
>JANFXS010000482.1 GCA_024460105.1 Anaerotignum faecicola | reverse complement strand
CGTCAAGTAAAAAGCGATACCATAGAAGAGAACTTCTGTATATCCCTCCTCTGGCAGACTGGAATCATACGCCTTCTCTTCAATCTGCCTGATTGCCATATCACAGGTACTTTCCATGTTTTTATAAGTTGGTAATACCTTAAGTTCCATAATAACTGGTGTTTTTGACACGTTGCTGCTGCATACTAAAATATCCAGTCGGCCAGTTACACTCTCCCGGTTCGATTTTACGAGATAATCTCTTAAATTATTTAGAACCCCAATCATGATTCCGTGACAGCACTTTTCGCCTCAAGATTATAGTCTTGCAACATACGATCAGATTCTTGTTGATTGAAACCAAAGTACTCATCATAAGAGCGGCTTAATATTGTAATAATATCCTGTTCCATGTGGAAACACAAG
>JANFXS010000481.1 GCA_024460105.1 Anaerotignum faecicola | reverse complement strand
CGTAAAGTACCGCCTGGTCTGTCGGGACATTTTCTCTTCCCTTTACCGTAATCTTCACCCCTGCCATCTTAAGGATCAGCCGGAATACACACTGGATCACGGCCAGACTCTGCACATCGCGCAGATGGCGGTTTTTCTTCCCGATCAGAAACTCCACCAGCATCAGCGGAATACTCAAAATCAAAAACAGAATGACTGTAGCTGCTACAAATATAAAACGTATCATTGGTCTTCCCCTCCATTTTTACTATTATATAAAATGAAGAGTGTAATTACAAGACTTACCCGCCTTTCTTTTTCGTAATTTGTTCAAATAAAAGCCCTGTAGCAAACCACAGCGGAGCAAAATCGAGCCGTATGAGGCCGTCAATATTTGTACTGCGGCCCGTATAGTCCCACGGACAC
>JANFXS010000480.1 GCA_024460105.1 Anaerotignum faecicola | reverse complement strand
ACAGCCGCCGCTCAGCAAGCAGATTATGATGCTAGAGGAAGATTTAGGCGTGCGTCTTCTGAACCGCGGTGCCAGAAAAGCCGAGCTGACCGAGGCAGGCGCCTATCTCTATTCCCGGGCCAGGGATATCCTTTCCATGATGGATACGGCCGCCAGCGAGCTTCAGAATTTCCCTTCCTCAGCGAAGGGAATCCTAAAGCTTGGAACGATCTCCTCCTCCGGAGACTATCTGGCAGACCGCGTCCTTCCGGGCTTCTGCCGCCTTCATCCGAATGTCCGCTTCGAAATTTCCGAGGGGAACACCTATGAGCTTCTGGAGAAGCTGAAAAACGGCATCATCGAATGCGCCGTTGTCCGCACACCGTTCAATACGGAGGGCTTACACTGCGTCTTTGGAACAGAGGA
>JANFXS010000479.1 GCA_024460105.1 Anaerotignum faecicola | reverse complement strand
TGCAAGCCTGTTAAACCGTGCGAGGGTGGACCGGGCCTGTGATATGATGCATTTTGGAGGCCTGACAATGCAGTATATCGCGCGCTATGTGGGATACCATTCAGAGACTTCTTTTTACAGATCCTTTAAACAGGTGATGGGGATGACGCCTCAGGAGTACCAGAAGGCCGTCCTTCCGGAAGGCGGTAACGAGGCGGCTCATATTGACGTGCGGGCGCTGCTGATCCTTAACCATCTGTTTGGCCATTACCGGGAACCTCTGACCACGCAGGACACGGCAAAAGCTTTATACATGGAGAAGAATTCTGTAAATCCCCTTTTGAAGGAAAACTTTGGTCTGGATCACAGCGGGATTCTCACAGAGCTTCGAATGACGTATTCGGAGTCGCTGCTGGAAAACAGCCG
>JANFXS010000478.1 GCA_024460105.1 Anaerotignum faecicola | reverse complement strand
GGAATACTCCTCCCAGTTATGAAAGGGAACAATCTCATAAGACAATCCGGTCTGCTCCTCGATGTACTTAAGCACCTCGATGGAAATCCCCCTGATCTCCCCGTTTTTTGCCTGGTACTGAAGCGGTGCCCGTCCCAGCATTACGCCAGCCCTGACGGTTCCCCTCCGGCTGATGTACTCCCTTTCCGAGTTCGAAAGTACCAGCCCGTCCTCTCCGGTAAAATATTTTCTGTTAAGCTCCGCAGTCATAAACGGATTGGTGGAGGTAATAATCTCCATGGCCTTATTCAGTTCTCCCGCCACCGCCTGATTTCCCTTCGTCACCCCGAAGTAAAAAGGACGGGAATCAAACCTGGAAATCACACGGAGCTCGCGGTCGCTTAAGCTGACATCCATACTCAGAAC
>JANFXS010000477.1 GCA_024460105.1 Anaerotignum faecicola | reverse complement strand
CACAATTATTTCCCGTGTATCGTATTCCTTTACTACCGCCCATGTTTCGGTAGCTTCTATGGCAGGCAAAACGCTGATGAACAGGGTTGAATTGGAGGGGATTATCCATGCGTCAGCGGAGAAAGGGATTAGTCTTCCGGATGGCCTTAAGGCCGTTTCCGTATATGCCGGGAAGGGAAAATCAGTAGAAAAAGGCGAGGCGTTGATAGAATTTGATGTCCCCGCCGTAGAAGAACGGATTAAGAAACTGGAAGAAGAAATCCGTATCCTTAATCTTAAATTGGATATTTCATCAAACAATGGCGGCAATGATGTGATTGAGGCACAGCGTACGCTGGAGGATGCCAAAAAGGCGTATGAGCGGATTGCTGCGAAGTATGCCAGGGCAGAGATGCGGCTGAAAGA
>JANFXS010000476.1 GCA_024460105.1 Anaerotignum faecicola | reverse complement strand
CGACGGCCTCTCCTGAGAGCACGGCACCGTCTGAGGCACCTGTGCCGAAGCCAACGGAGAGCCAGACTGCAGCTCCGACGAAGGCTCCGGAGACGGAAGCCTCGACGACGGCTTCTTCAGAGAGCGGAGAGAAGGGGCCTGGAATTCCAACGGGGAGTTCGGGGAATAAAGAGATTGGACCGGGGATCTCATGACGGTGGGACCGGGAAAAGATTAGTTTTAAGAAAAGAGGAATCGGCATATGCTGATTCCTCTCATGGTTTCTGCTGAATTTTGGAGCCTGCGCCGGATTGAGGGTTATTCCCACTCAATCGTAGCCGTAGGCTTCGGACTCAAATCGTAGCACACACGGTTTACATTCTTCACTTCTTTTAAAATACGGTCTGTAATCTTTAACAGCACGGAG
>JANFXS010000475.1 GCA_024460105.1 Anaerotignum faecicola | reverse complement strand
CCCCGGAAGAACGAAGCATGGGGCTTTCAATTTTTGATTTGGAGATGGAACGGCTCTTCACCCAGTTAAAGCTTGGACAGGACATCCCCATCCATCTGGCAGAAATGTTAGACTGGTACTATGCTGCAGTCCGCTGCAAAAGTGTCGTAATCGAAGAGGATCAAAACTACGAATTTAACCGGGTACTCCCTGATTTCGACTATTATATGGGAATGTCTGCGCTATGCATCACATCAGATCATTGTACGCCGCAGCAGATCGACGCCATCTGCCAGGCCTCGAGCCTGCTGTATCAGACCCTTTCAGATTCTGCTGATGCAGACATAAACTACCATCTGCGCACTGAACTCGTCTATCATATGGCCTGCCATTTAAAGGGGGCGTATTCGGAACAGCAGCTTGCAGC
>JANFXS010000474.1 GCA_024460105.1 Anaerotignum faecicola | reverse complement strand
GACCATTTCTGCTGTGGCTGCCTCGTCAATGACGGAATCGTCTCCTTCCGTTACCGGAAGGCGCATGGCCCCCATCCCGAGGGCAGACAGCTTTAAATCCTGAAACTCTTTGTATACCATATCCCGCACTCTCCTTTTCTCTGTTCCCATTCCACATATAAGGTTCTGCTCATGGCATGCTCTTCTTTCTGACGTTTCAGAGGGGATTTCCCCTCAGAATTCTTCGCATAAGCCGCAGCCACTTTTTTATTATACTTGTTGAAGTGGACTTTAAGTCAAGAAGTTTTTGCAGTCTTCCTTCTATGCTTCCTCCGCTCCCCACGCAAACTGGGAATTGTAGAGCTGGCTGTAGAAACCGTTCTGTGCCATCAGGCTTTCATGGTTCCCCATCTCCGCGATATCCCCA
>JANFXS010000473.1 GCA_024460105.1 Anaerotignum faecicola | reverse complement strand
CGCGACCTTTTAAGCGAAACAACCCTTTCCTGTCAGATCGTAATTATCAGCTGCGGCCAGATCGGTAATGGACTCTACCAGTCCGTTGGTGGCGTACGCCAGGACATCCTGGTTGGAGACTTCAATAACGTCAGGCGCTTCATTACCGGAGATGGCAACGATGATCTTCTGCTTATCAGATACGCTCAAGCCCTCTACGAAATACTTGTCCTGGCTCTCATTGTAAGCCTTAATCGCATTTTCAAAGCAGGTTGCCTCATCACCTGTGTGGGAATACCAGAATACGACTTTCTTCCTGTCACCGCTCTCGGCCTTTGTGTCCCCTGCTGTCTCTCCGGCGGTTGTCTCTGCTGTCTCTCCGCCTGCAGCTGCAGTGGTGTCGGTTGTGGTACTCTTTCCTCCCCCG
>JANFXS010000472.1 GCA_024460105.1 Anaerotignum faecicola | reverse complement strand
TTAGAAGCAAGTTTTTCCGCAAATTCCGCACAGCTTTTTTCTGTTAATACCATTTTAATCTCCCTTTCTTTATAAAATTAACGGGAGCATACAGCGCCCCATATGCTTTGAAGGAAATCTTCGTTTTTGAATTTGTCTTTTAATTCGAGTATTATTTTCTGCGCCGTTTTTTTACCAAGGCCCGGAGCCTTTGAGAGGGCGGCCGCGTCCTCCGAAACGACCGCCATTATAATATCCCCGTAGATCAGCGCCCCCATGAGGCTGATTGCGGCTTTGGGGCCTACTCCGTTAACCGTTATAAGTTTGTTGAAAAGTTCCAATTCCTCCATTTTATTAAAGCCAAAAAGTGAAATTCCATCCTCTTTGACGCTCATGTACGTATAAACCTTTACCCGCTCCCTAAGGC
>JANFXS010000471.1 GCA_024460105.1 Anaerotignum faecicola | reverse complement strand
CAGTGTCAACGCCTTGCTGAACGATCCATCTGCGCCAACCGGAACCGCCTCTGCTGTGCCGCTGTTAAGTTTAACTGTCACAGTAACCGGGCTTGAGGTGATATCATTGGTTGTACCTGTTACGGTGCAGGCGGCCTTATTGGTGATCAGACCATTAACCGGAGCCGTCACGTTAAGAGTCGGCGGTACGGTATCAATCTTAAATGTTACGCTCTTCTGCGTCGCGGCATTGCCATCGTTGTCAGCTGCGTCAACCTTAATGGTATGGCTGCCGTCAGCCAGGGCCGCCGTAGGTGTATAAGTACAATCTTCTCCTTTACGCGGAGCTGCAGGCTGCTTCCGAGTGTGGCATCTGTGTCATTTTTTGTGGTCACGTTCCCGGCCTCGTCCGTGGCCTTAATCGTCA
>JANFXS010000470.1 GCA_024460105.1 Anaerotignum faecicola | reverse complement strand
ATTGAGCATAAAGGGAATAATCAGGCCGATCAGCCTGTCATGCCATCCCAGCTTTGCCACCATAATATAAAGCGGAGTAAGCAGCACCTGAAACGGAATCATCAGCGTTACCAGCACACAGTTAAACGCGATTCCTCTTCCCGGAAAACGCAGCTTCGCCAAAGCGTATCCCGCCAGGAGCGCCGTCGTAAGCTGGCTCAAAAGGGTCACACCTGCCACCACGAGAGTATTGATAAACCATGTAAAAATGGGGCGGTTGACGAAAAGCTCCACGTAATTATCCAGAGTGAACTCCGAAGGCGGCACCAGCGTATTGACCTTATCCAGAGGCAGCAGGGAATTATAGAGCGCATACATCAGGGGACAGATAAAAACCAGCGCCAGAAGAACCAGCAGAATGTAAAAG
>JANFXS010000469.1 GCA_024460105.1 Anaerotignum faecicola | reverse complement strand
CCATGGCGGTGGCGGCCAGCATGGAGGCAGCCTCCTCATAATCCTCCGCCGGATAGAAGCTGACGCGGCGTGAAACCTCTGTCAGCAGTTCCAGTTTCGCATTGATCTCTTTTTCCAGAATATTCTCTCCCTGAGTGGATACCTCCTCCAGAGATGAGATGATCTCATTCTGAAAATCGTTTTTCAGAGTTCTCGCATATAACAGCCACGACACAGCCAATAATATCAAAATCAGCAGACCGAGGATAATCTCCCGGTATTTCGCGAAAATATTTCTCATACCCCTTCCTTTCCCGCCTGTGACGCTGTACTCGATAACAGGCGGCATCTCATTTTATTGTACATGAAAGAAAAAGGGTACGTCAACTGTCACTTGCTTTTTAGCGCCGAAAAACCGTTCTTTGCC
>JANFXS010000468.1 GCA_024460105.1 Anaerotignum faecicola | reverse complement strand
ATGGTGATGCTTGGGTGGGTGAACACGGGCCGGAACTGGTGCGTCTTCCGCGAGGATCTCGTGTTGTGCCGAGCAATGTTGCTAAGAACGGAGCTGGAACAGTCAACGTATTTTACTGTACTATTGATGCCAGCAATGTTGATGATTTTAACAAAGTTGTAAAGTTGGCCCAGCAGGAAAACCAGGCGTATCGGACGGGAAGGAGTAAGATATAATGGCGGAACAGACAATTCTTTGTACTGGAGATACATTTATTAGTCGTTATTCCGGAAACGATAATAACTATAATCACACAGAACTTGCAATGTGGAGAGAGATCAATTCATCAAGTTTCATGGGGATTTTTCTCCAGTTTAATATACCTAGATTTGACAACAAAGAGATTGTGTCGGCGGTTGTAAGGTTA
>JANFXS010000467.1 GCA_024460105.1 Anaerotignum faecicola | reverse complement strand
CCGGCAGCGCTTCCTTTGATATATCACAGATCTGTAAATCTACGTGGCTTAAATCGCCGCCGCTTGCAAGTTCCATAATTTTACTGATCTCCTGGGTTTTTAAGAGAAGGCTGGACAGGCCAATAATCGTGCCGCCGCCGATACCGATACCACCGGTATGTACGATTTTATCGCCGTTTACCTGGACAAAAGAGGTACCGGTCCCCATGCTGACAACAATTAGATCATTCAGGCCGGTAAAGTAGCGGCCGCCTAATCCGTTGGATGTAAACTCATCTACCTTAAAAGTAGGAATTCCATAAAGCGGCTGTTCTACATTGGCGCTTCCTACTCCTGTAATCATGATCTTTTCAATATCACCCAGTTGTATTGCATTGTCGTAAATAAATTTTCCAAAAGCACCGAAG
>JANFXS010000466.1 GCA_024460105.1 Anaerotignum faecicola | reverse complement strand
GTCATCGCCAGACTGACAGGAAGCTCCGAACAGGAGATTCATCAGATGCGTAAGGATAACAACATTGTGGCCGCGTTTAAGATGGTGGATACGTGCGCGGCTGAATTTGCGGCGGAGACGCCTTACTACTATTCCTGCTTTGGCAGCGAGAATGAAGCCGCATATACCAGCGGGCGGAAGAAGGTGCTTGTCCTCGGTTCCGGCCCGATCCGTATCGGCCAGGGGATCGAGTTTGACTTCTGTTCAGTTCACAGCACCTGGGCGTTCAGCAAAGAGGGTTATGAGACGATTATTGTAAATAATAATCCGGAGACGGTAAGTACCGACTTCGATATTGCGGATAAGCTGTATTTCGAGCCGCTGACACCGGAGGATGTGGAGAGCATCGTGGACATCGAGAAGCCGGA
>JANFXS010000465.1 GCA_024460105.1 Anaerotignum faecicola | reverse complement strand
CATACTTCCCAGGTTGGCAAACGTCGTAACAATCAGAGGAAGCGCCATATAGTACAGTCTGTCCTTAACAGCAGCAAACCCGGTATATTCCACTCCCGAGCTCTTAACGCCGCCTACCGGAAAAATCTTAAATTTCACAGCCAGAAAAAAGATAAACACCAGCCCGATAATATAGATCGGAATGCTGTAGCCGACGATGGTAAAAACCTGCACAGCCTGATCAAATTTTCCATTTTTCCGGACTGCGCAGAAAATTCCCAATGGAATTGTAATGACCAATGCCAGGATCGTGGCAAAGACATTCAAAAACAGTGTGTTCTGTAAGGGAGCAGCAATAATATTCACCACATTGTCCTTATACATCGTGGAGTACCCCAGATTCCCCTGAAATACGCCATCCAGATTTC
>JANFXS010000464.1 GCA_024460105.1 Anaerotignum faecicola | reverse complement strand
CCGGAACCGCACCCGCTCCTTGGGGTCCAGCCCTGCGGTCGGCTCATCGAGAACCAGAACCTCCGGATCGTTTAACATGGCCTGTGCGATCCCCAGCCTCTGCTTCATACCGCCGGAAAAAGTCTTGATCTTCTTGTTTTTCACCTCAGACAGACCCACCAGTTCTAAAAGTTCCCCCGTCCTTGCCGCGGAAGCACTCTTTCCCAGCCCCTTTAAAGCCGCCATATACATCATAAATTTATCCGCCGTAAATTCCGGATAATAGCCAAACTGCTGCGGCAGATACCCCAGCACCATCCGGTAGGCATCCCCCTGTTCCGAGATTGGCCGTCCGTCATAGAAGACTTCCCCGGAAGTCGGTCTTAAGATATCACAGATCATGCGCATCAGCGTGGTCTTCCCCGCCCC
>JANFXS010000463.1 GCA_024460105.1 Anaerotignum faecicola | reverse complement strand
CGGCAGTCTCGCCAAATCAGTCTTTCAGGCACACTAAAACGGAAGGAGGTTTCTACATTGGCTTATGTACCCGTACCCAAGGACTTAACAAAAGTCAAAACAAAGGTCATGTTCAATCTGACCAAGCGGCAGCTTATCTGCTTCACGGGCGGAGCGCTTATTGGCGTACCGCTTTTCTTTTTGCTCAGAAAACCTACCGGAAACAGTGTAGCGGCTATGTGTATGATGCTGGTTATGCTGCCCTTCTTTATGCTGGCTATGTACGAAAAGCATGGACAGCCTCTGGAAAAGATCGTGGGCAACATTCTCAAAGTAGCTGTGATCCGTCCAAAGCAGCGACCTTACCAGACCAACAACTTTTATGCCGTATTAAAGCGGCAGGAAATGCTCGATAAGGAGGTGTATGAC
>JANFXS010000462.1 GCA_024460105.1 Anaerotignum faecicola | reverse complement strand
GGAAATTTCAATGCCGTCTTTACTGGGATTCTTAATGCTGATTGGTACGGTTGTCAATGCCGGTATCCTTTATGTCGATACCGTCAACCAGTACCGTTCCACGATGGATAAGAGGACGGCAATGATTGAGGCCGGAGCGACGAGATTACGTCCCATCCTCATGACTACCCTGACGACCATCGTGTCCATGATTCCGCTGGCGATTGGATACGGCAGCAATGGAGAACTGATGCAGGGGCTTGCCCTTGTCAATGTCGGCGGCCTGACGGCTTCCACTGTCCTTTCGCTCCTGATGCTTCCGGTTTATTACTCAATTATGAGCGGAAAAGTAGATACCACACCGATGCCTGATTAAGGAAGTCGTGTCCGGAGGGAGCAGCAGGCGAACTCCGGACTAAAAAATTGGAA
>JANFXS010000461.1 GCA_024460105.1 Anaerotignum faecicola | reverse complement strand
CTCCAAAAAGCATCTGAGTCCAGCCGGCCAGATGCTTTTTGGAGTCTACGGTAATCGGTGGCTGGAGGACCAGCCGGCATATAAACGTTTTATCAATGAGTACTGGATCAGGCCTTCAGAGAGTGAAAAGGTGCATGGGGCGGAGAAGGTGGAGAATGGCTGTTACTGGTGAGGGCAGAGTCGTAAACAGAAGGCTTTCCGGAAAGGCAGAGGATGAATGAAGGGAAAACAGAGGATTAAGAACTATCTGAGCGGTTGTCCGATTTTATACCGTACAGTAAAAAGACTGTCGCTTTTGATCGGCACACCATCTCAAAAACAGATTGAGCGGATGGTATTCCGATATAACAGGAAGCGGTTCCGGAAGTACTCCGGATGCTTTAAAAAAAGCAGGGCGAGAGATCGGGC
>JANFXS010000460.1 GCA_024460105.1 Anaerotignum faecicola | reverse complement strand
CTCATTGTCATCCCTCCTGAACTAAAAAAAGAGCCTCCCGGCTCTTCCAACATCTTTCCTATTCCTGTCATTGTCTCTTTCTCTGATCCTGTCGCTAAAATCCGCTTATTACAAGCGGCAGGATGTCAAATACTTCCTGTAACCCCTGTGCATTGCCTGAATTCCTGTATCGTCCGTCCCGGACGCTTCACATTCCTCCGGCTACACATCAGGCAGTTCGTTCACCTCTCATTGGCGGACGATCAGGATGGACCAGTTTAAGACTCAGCCGGCTGGCTGTTGGTTGAAACCGTATGATATCATCTGTATGCAGCTGTATGATATTTTGTGACTGTATGATCTGTGTTTGTATAAAGAATGAATAGCCGCGTTTCATCGCAGGTCCTCCTCTCTCTTTTCTTTCGATTA
>JANFXS010000459.1 GCA_024460105.1 Anaerotignum faecicola | reverse complement strand
GTGGAGCCTATGAAGCAGAGCAGCGACGAGCTGTCGAGTTTCACAAAATGCCAGAACATTTAAAAATCGAGCAGGCAGGAATACAGCCTGAAGCAGCCCTTCCGATGATGGAGGACCAGAAATGAATGAAGAAGCGGCAAGAAAGCTGGCAAGGTATCGTGTGGGAGAAGACCAACACATGGGAAAGTCCATGACTGCTGATGAGATTGAACTACGGCGTGGTTATGTACGAAACATGTTGAGAAATGTGCCAGGGTGGAAAGATTTGACTGACGAGCAGCTTGACAGGGTGAGGATTTACCGTACAGGAGAGGACTGGTACGTGGAAGATGCAGATTTCTATGAATACAGATTTTAGGAGGCGACAGACCATGAAAGAGCGTCATGAGCAGATCAGGGATTACATTG
>JANFXS010000458.1 GCA_024460105.1 Anaerotignum faecicola | reverse complement strand
CCATGCGGCGGTTCTCTCCTTTGAGGCAGTGCTGCAGGATATGACAGGTGTGATTGCAAAAGACGAACTGGAAGCCACGGACATTGGCACGAAGCCGGAGGAAAGCCTGTTTTACAGGGACCTTCAGAGAACGCTGGCGGAGGCGGTGGAAGCGCTGGGAGATAAGGAACGGCTCGTCGTTTCACTCTATTACTATGAGGAACTGAAGTATTCGGAGATTGCCGAAATTATGGGGATCGGCCAGTCAAGAGTGTGCCAGATTCACACAAAAGCAATGAAAAAATTAAAGAGCAGTCTGGAAGAATATGTGAGAGGATAGGAAACCATATGTTTTCAGGATTTTATACGGCCGCCTCGGGCGTGCTGATGAACCAGAGGGCGCTTAACATTTCAGCCAATAATATCGCA
>JANFXS010000457.1 GCA_024460105.1 Anaerotignum faecicola | reverse complement strand
CTCGTCCAGAATGGTACACCGCCGTTTATGCGCATAAAAACATCACTGACCAGCTCTCTTGTATCTCTCTGTGCGGAAGGATATGGTGTATTTTTCAGTACCCCCATGCTTTTAAAGCACTTATACGATACTCAGCCAAAATGTTTTGAATCACTGCATGTGTTTCCTGTCATGGAATTTCAGGGAACCAGAAAAACACTCCTGCTCTATCACAAAAATAAGTATCTGAGCAAACCATTATCCAGCAGTATTCATATTATTCAACAGATATACAAAGAGCATAAATGTGTGATGGACAGAATTCAGGCGGAGAGATAAAAAGCAGTTTTCTGTATTCCGGTATCATAACTATACCATACAGAAGACCGCTTTTTTTCGTTTTGCCGGGATATCCATTTTTTACCATTC
>JANFXS010000456.1 GCA_024460105.1 Anaerotignum faecicola | reverse complement strand
CTCCTGTCAATCCCAATAACCTTCATGAACTTTGGCTGCATCTACTTCCACTTCCGTGACAGGTCCCACCACCTCAATTGCCTTTTGTCCCCGGGAAAATACTTCACGGCAGGGGAGGTCAAAGGTCGGGTTTTGCTCATTGCTGCCAGTCAGCTCCAACAGACGGCGCTCTGTCATGCCATAAACTACACGGCCGATATTGGCCCAGTAGATGGCGCCGGCGCACATGGCACATGGCTCTGCCGTAGTATATAAGGTGCAGTCCCAGAGATAATCTTTTGTAAATTCATGGGAAGCACGTGCTGCCAGCGTTGCCTCTGCATGACCGGTACAGATTTTATCTGTGATCTCGATATTTCCCTGCTCCATCACGATGTCCCCGTCCTTATTTACTAAAAGCGCTCCGAAG
>JANFXS010000455.1 GCA_024460105.1 Anaerotignum faecicola | reverse complement strand
CGTTCATCCAGCCGGTAAACATCATAACACCCATGGCGATCATCAGCACGCCGCCGGCCTTTGTCGTGTACTTTACCACGTTCTGATGCTTCTTAAAGAAGTCGAGCACCGATCCGGTAAACAGTCCCACCGCCAGAAACGGAATGACGAAGCCCAGCGTATAGACGCCGATCAGCAAAAAGCCCGTTCCCTGAGAGGTCGCTGATGACGCCATCAAAAGAACGCTTGCCAGCGCCGGTCCCACACACGGAGTCCACGCAAAGCTGAAGGTAAAGCCCAGCACCAGCGCCAGGAGCGGATTCATGGCCAGCTGATTCAGACGGAAGGGAAGGCGGCGCTCCTGCCCCAGCACAGAGCTTCCAAATACTCCCAGCTGGAACAATCCGAACAGGACCACGATAATACCGCC
>JANFXS010000454.1 GCA_024460105.1 Anaerotignum faecicola | reverse complement strand
ACATTTTGGACACTTGGGAAGCTGGTATGATGAACTGGGGGTGCGGGAGTGTTTAAAGCAGGCAAAGGAAGCCGGTTCTGATGTATTTGAATTTTTTCCTACGAAAGAGATGTTTGACATGGAAAAGGATAAAATTCGAGAACTTAAAATGTATATGGAAGAGATTGGGATTGAACCGGCCTTTACGTTCGGCTATCCTGCAGGCTGGGATATGGCTGGCGAAGATGAGGCGAACAGAGAAAAGGCAGTAGAGCATTTGAAACGGATTATTGAGAGTATGGGGGTGCTTGGAGCAACCGGGATTGGCGGAATTGTATATTCCAACTGGCCTGCCGATTATTCGTTACAGGTGATTGAGCCTGATGATAAAAAGAGGAGAAAGGACAACTGTATTGCCGGCTTAAGAAAG
>JANFXS010000453.1 GCA_024460105.1 Anaerotignum faecicola | reverse complement strand
CTCTCTTTACTTTTCTCATAAAATATATCCTCCTTTATTTGAGTTTCTTTAATAATTTGTGTTTCTTTATTTGAATTACTTTGCTTCCATTTTCTGAACTCTGTTTTGAGACTCAGCTCTTTACCGCTCCGGCAATTCCGTCTACAAAATACCTCTGCAGTGCAATGAACACACAGATCACCGGCACGATTGCAATACTGGCTCCGGCGGCTATTCCGGTCCAGTCAACCACATTTTCACCCCGTAAGGCATAAAGCCCCACCGCCAGCGTCCGCAGGGACGGGTTGTTAAGCGTAATGATAAGAGGCAGTAAAAAGGAATTCCACGTCCAGATAAACTGCATGATCACCACGGTTACCATGATGGGTTTGGCCAGCGGAAACATGACGCTTCCATAGGTCTGGACGAA
>JANFXS010000452.1 GCA_024460105.1 Anaerotignum faecicola | reverse complement strand
TCGCTTTCGGTTATACCGGATGCCGGTACCTGTCTGAAGCAGATTCAGGAAATGAATTTCGAGTGCGCCATGGTGATTCGCAATGGCGCGCGGGCGGAACTTGCCTTAAATAAGCTGGAACGGCTGAAAGTATTTTGCAGGCGTGAAGCAAAGGAATTCAGAGAAGGGGATGACGTGGCGGGACTTGATGTGTCCTGCCGCCTGACGGCGGCTCTGTATCTGTCGGAGTGCCTGATGAAAGCGGTTCTGCTGCGAAAGGAAAGCCGTGGTTCGCATTACCGCTGGGATTACCCGGAGAAAAAAGAAAAATTTTCCAAACGAATTTTATCAGTATGGGATGATGGGGTGAAAACCGGCTGGGAATAATTTGTCAGTTGAAAAGAAAATTTTAAATTATATAATAAAAAAA
>JANFXS010000451.1 GCA_024460105.1 Anaerotignum faecicola | reverse complement strand
ATCATCCCCGCCAGATATCCTGCGGCATCCACCAGGGCCCCGATAAATCCCGATAAAACCGTGCCGATCAAAGAGCTGGTCAGACTGACTGTGGAAGTCGCCGTACCGGAAAGATGAGGATACTTCCCGCACGCCATGCCAATAATGGACGGGAATGCAGCTCCAGTCAGTGCTCCTACGGTAAAGAGAACGGCAATCAGGAAGACTCCGTTTCCCAGGAGAAACGCCGCAATATAGAGAAATGCGGAAAGAAAGCACGTGGTGCAGAGCCACTTGCTGTACTCTATCTTCCGATCCACAGCCGGCTGCATGAATCTGCCGGCCACGATTCCACCCCAGAAAAGAATCAGAGCCATGCTGGAAACACTCCGGTCCAGTCCCAGTCCGTCCTGAATATACGTGGTAATCC
>JANFXS010000450.1 GCA_024460105.1 Anaerotignum faecicola | reverse complement strand
CTGGATTTTGCCGGTAAGGGCGGCCGTGTGGTTCTTGAGGCAGCTGCAGGTCTTTATTCTGAGATGGGCAAAATACGCATGGAAGGGGTGAACTCAGACAGTTTTAACTGTCCATGTCCGATGCTAAAAAAAGCGTTTGGGGCTGAGATGATATCTTTGGGAGCCGAAGACGGACTGGTTCCGATCTGGAATAGAGATGGCGCTGTTCTTTGTGAAGGGATGTATTACAGACAGACGATGAAGATAAGCAGGGGAACGGTTACCGGCTGGTTTGAGGATGAAACACCGGCCATTGCTGAGGTGCAGTACGGAAAAGGGAACATTCTCTGGACCGGAACCTTTTTGGGAGCGGCTGTAAAAGATGCGGGGAGCTGCATTGCTGCTGAATACATAAAAAAGCAGTTTAAAG
>JANFXS010000449.1 GCA_024460105.1 Anaerotignum faecicola | reverse complement strand
GCTTGTGCCCATTGAGAACGAAAGGAACCCTGCTACAACAAATATAATGGCAGGAATAAGCATAGTGGGCACAAGCTGGGGAACTTTCGGTATTTTAATACCAATAATCGCTTCCATATGCGAAGCCGTTGCGCCTGAGCTTACTATAATCTCGCTTTCCGCAACACTTGCAGGTTCTGTTTTCGTGGATCACTGCTCTCCGATTTCCGACACCACAATATTGTCAAGCACCGGAGCATCCTGTAACCATATAGACCATGTTTCAACGCAGATACCTTATTCCGTAACTGTGGCGGCATGTTCCCTTTTAGGATATATTGTTGCGGGATTTACAAAAAATCTTATCGCAACATGGATTGTGTCTGCCGGCGCGCTTGAATTATTATGGTAGCGCTGCACAAGGCGGCCG
>JANFXS010000448.1 GCA_024460105.1 Anaerotignum faecicola | reverse complement strand
GCCCCGGATGGGTGATCTGCGGAATTATTTTTGTCCCGTACTCATGGATTCTGTCTGTAAAACGGCGGTAGGATGCAATGCTCTCTTCATTTCTAAAGCACAGAGTATTTCCCAGATACGGCACATCCGGGTCGACAGAAAGCGCGTCGGTAATGATACAGCCAACGCCGCCTCTGGCTCTTGCCAGCCAGTATTCCTGCATCGTCTCATTGACCGTCCCGTCCGGACTCTCGTATCCGAGAGACATGGGCGCCATAAAAACGGCATTTTTAACAGTCATGGACCCTATCTTCAGTTCTTCCAGTAATCTGGATTTCATGGATCATTCCTCCTCTTCTGTTGAACGCTCTATTTGCGGCAAAACAAGCTCCGCATTCTCTGCCTACAGGCTTCTCGCAGCCTCAAAACC
>JANFXS010000447.1 GCA_024460105.1 Anaerotignum faecicola | reverse complement strand
CAAGGTACAGGTGGAGGCTTGGCTTAATACGATTCCCCAGAGAATGCAGAGGATTACAAGGTTCAAGTATTTTGAAGGGCTTTCATGGGGAGAAATAGCTATTAGGCTGGGAAGAAATTCGACGGCAGATGGAATAAAAATGGAGTATAGAAGATTTTTAGAAAATAATTAAAATTTGTTCTATTTGTTCTATATGTTCTGCTTAGAAATGTTATAGTATAGACTGGAAGATCTGAAAACAGATTTCCTCCACTAAATATTGACGGCCGCCGGCTCTTACCAGTCGGTGGCTGATTTTCTACCCTGGAAGTGGCTTGAAGTCCTGCAAAGCTATATAGCCGCTAAAAAAACTTAACCCTATAGTAGATAAGTTCTTGCTTAATTGCGAGGGCTTTTCTTATATCCCAAA
>JANFXS010000446.1 GCA_024460105.1 Anaerotignum faecicola | reverse complement strand
CGAACAGTTCGGAAAGTATGTGGAATTCCGTCCGGAACTGGACATTCAGGATCCGTCTCCGGAATCGGAAGAGGGAATTATCAGACAGAAAGCATTCAGCCTCCTTCAGCAGTATTCTGTGAAGATGATTTTTACAGAGGACTTCGAGTCGGTTTATCAGGAATTTATTCAGAAGATCGATGAGCTTGGCATGAATAAGGTGGAAGCTTACTGGACAGAAGAATACAAGAATAAGACGAAATAAGAATAAGACAAAATAAGAGGGATTATGACAGAGAAAAAAATTTCGTACGGCGGAATCAGACCAATTGTTTACTGCGTCAGCAGAGAAGAGGGAGAGCCGTATCTGATACATAATTATGACGGTGCGGTGGAATTTCCGCCTGTTGCCCGGTGCTTTATCCTGCCC
>JANFXS010000445.1 GCA_024460105.1 Anaerotignum faecicola | reverse complement strand
GAAAAGGTGATTGGCCTTGTAAGCCAGCTGATCTCTCCGGACCAGACGGTCCGCATGGAGGAGAACGGCTATACCCCCAGCGCCAGAAGAGTGCTGGAGAACAGCTATAAAGAGGCGGTTCGTTTTAAGGCAAGGCTGATCGGAACCGAGCATCTGCTGATTTCCATCATACGGGATAATGACTGCGTGGCATCGAGGCTGCTCAATACCATCGGCATCAGTATCCAGAAGCTTTATATCGACGTTCTGGCCGCCATGGGTGAGGACGCGCCTGCCAACAAGGAGGAACTTCTAAAGGGCTCCAGGACAAAGGGAAGCACGCCGACACTGGACAGCTACAGCCGCGATTTAACGGCGCTTGCCAGAGAGGGCAAGCTGGATCCTGTCATTGGACGTGAGACGGAGATCAA
>JANFXS010000444.1 GCA_024460105.1 Anaerotignum faecicola | reverse complement strand
ATTATCCCTTCAATATGTACGAAAACTTTACTTCCGACTATCAGACCTTCAACCGGGTCATCCATACAGCCGTGGACCGGATCAGAGAGATTGACAAACGCCACATCATCTTCATAGAAGGCGACTCCTACGGCCATAATTTTTCCGGTCTGGAGGCTCCCTTTGACGATAACCTGGTATACTCTTCCCACGACTATATTGTCTCCAGCTTCGGTCCCGGCGCTTATCCCGGCCAGTATGAGATGCTTCACAACGACCGTGTTGAGGCCGGCTGCTACTGGGATTACGAACAACTGATCCGCCACATAAAGGAGACGGAAGGCTGGCAGTTTTCCGAGACCTGGCAGGTTCCTCTCTGGGTAGGCGAATTTGGTTCCCAATACTGCACAGGAGCCGACGATATCCCTTAC
>JANFXS010000443.1 GCA_024460105.1 Anaerotignum faecicola | reverse complement strand
AGGATGAGGACGCGAAGACGTGTCTCATGCTGGATACGGACCGCCATCTCACAGATTCTGTCCTCAATCCGCCCCTCCACGGCCAGAGTACCCTGCCCTCCGGCGGGAATGAACGTTTCACAGTCAAAGTAATGAAAATCATACGTCCCGTTGGTCTCAAAATACTCTTCCAGGCCGTTCTCCGCAGGATTTGCCAGCTTCATTCGTTTTAACCCCGCAGCAGCCAGTATAATGGCATCGTAGAGTCCTTCATCCATCTTTCTGATTCTCGTCTGGATGTTTCCCCGGATATCCTCACACCGCACGGCTGCGCCGGGCCACAGCTTCTTTCCCAGGGTCTCGATCTGGAGCCTTCGCCTTAAGCTGGAGGTGCCGATGACAATCTCCTTTTTCACGCTTAAATCGGTTCC
>JANFXS010000442.1 GCA_024460105.1 Anaerotignum faecicola | reverse complement strand
AATTGCAAAATCTGTTTTCCATACCCTTTGCCTGTATAATCTGGGCCAAGGGTATTTTTCTGATATTCAATGGTTTTGCGAATACATTCCCTGGCCGCCGCTTCACTCTCTGTCACTCGCCATTGCATATACAGTGCTGCTTCCGACCGCGACCATACATTTTTGTACATCGTTTCCCAGTCTTCAAATTTAGCTTTCTCAAGTATGAGATCTTTTGTTTCTTCTGAAAATTCACTTGGCTTTATAATCATCGTTTCGTTGTGTGTCGCTTCTTTCTGCTTGCTACTGCAAACAGTCAGAAGCACTGCGAATAACACAAAGATGAGAAAAGTACCTTTTTTCTCGTCTTTCCGTTTTAATGTCAGTCCTCCCATCAGGACTTTTATAACCTGATTTCATAACTATACCTC
>JANFXS010000441.1 GCA_024460105.1 Anaerotignum faecicola | reverse complement strand
ACTCCCATCTGGCTGTTCTCCACCACCGAGACGCCGCTGACGGCAAAATATTTTCTTAGAAATTCCAGATGCTTGTTGCAGATCCGGAACTCCCGGTTATTCGTAAAGCGGCCGGAACGCTTTTCGTATTTCCGCTCCAGCACAAACGTCTGCCTGAGAAGAAGCTTAACGGCTTCTGTTACTTCCTGCTGCTCTTCCGGCAAAAGGCTGTCGTAATAGGGGATCCCCATGGTTCCTGTCGCCTGTTCCTCGTACCCCATTATGATTTCCTCCTTGTAAATGTCAGCTTCGGATAACGGTATCCTCCGCTCTCTATCATTTCCGGTTCCCCATCCGCATCTTCCACCCGGTACAGACTCTTTCGCCTGGTGGAATAGTCGTAGGCCAGTATCAGCTTCTCGAAGTCTTCC
>JANFXS010000440.1 GCA_024460105.1 Anaerotignum faecicola | reverse complement strand
GACATGGTCATGGCCCATCAGCACCACATCAATTCCCAGTTCCGTAAATACCGGAGAGAGCTCTGCCCGCCTCTGGATAATATCATTGTCCGACTCGTGTCTGGCCGTGCTGTAGATTGAATGATGGAATGTTACCACCGTCCAGTCCGCATCGGCTCCGTTCTCGTCAAGCACCTGCTTCATGAACGCTCTGTGCTCCGCCGTACTCATATTGTTGGAATTGAGAGACATAAAGAGCACATTGTTATATGTATACCAGTAGTCTCCTCCGAATTTCCCGGTCTTCTCGGTCATGCCCATACTGCTGACATTCGGCACCTGGAAATGCTGGCTGTAGGCGCTGCTTCCCGCGTCATGATTTCCTACATTTACTGCTGCCGGCAGAGACAGCAGTTCCTTCGGGCTTAAGTA
>JANFXS010000439.1 GCA_024460105.1 Anaerotignum faecicola | reverse complement strand
AAAGATCTATCAGATTCCTAACGACGACGAAGGCTTTGACCGCCTTCCCTATCAGGAGCCGGACTATTCCATAGATTTTACAACGGATTTCAGCGGTCTTCCTTCCACACTTGAGTCATTTGCACCCCTGGTACTGCCAATCATTCTGATTCTGATCAGCACGGTATCCAGTGCACTTGGCCTTACCACCGGTTTTATGGAGATATTCCAGTTCCTTGGATCTCCGATCGTAGCGGTAGGCTTGGGACTCGTAGTGGCGATTGTTACGCTTGGAAGAAACTTAACCAGAGAAGAAGCCATTAAGGAAATGGAAAGAGGAATGGCCTCTGCAGGCATCATCATGCTGGTAACTGGCGGCGGCGGTGCCCTGGGCCAGATTATCAAAGACAGCGGCCTCGGTACATATATGGC
>JANFXS010000438.1 GCA_024460105.1 Anaerotignum faecicola | reverse complement strand
CAGTTATCCGTAACTGATAGCAGGAACTTCAAAACATTGATATCTAAAAGGTTTTGGTGATATCAGATTTCATATTGCCTGCTGTCAGATAATCGAAGCTGATAGCAGGTTAATATGCGAGTTGTGGGGAAACTGCTGTCAGTTTCCCTTTTCTGCTATCAGATATCAGCTCATTTTGAGCGAAGATGACAGCAGAAATGTGTGAGTGATATCAGCATTTTGAGGCTGATACGGGGGTATTAGGGGGACTCCCCTAACAAGAATGGATTTTGTACGGCAAAATCCGTATCTTGCAGAGGACTGGCGGAGCCAGTCCGGACCGGCCTCACAGGAAAGGGGATATATTTGTGCAATATGAGCAGGAGGATTTTGAACAGCTAAAGAAAAAGGTAACAGAGTTATTTGAAAAAG
>JANFXS010000437.1 GCA_024460105.1 Anaerotignum faecicola | reverse complement strand
CCGGAATCAGCTCCCATAACCGGCTTAATATTGAGCGCGGTAGCAAAAAATGCCTGAAGGCCGGTCAGACGGCCGTTCTTACGCAGCGTGTCCAGACTCTCCAGTACAAAATATGTTTTCATATTCTTAATAAAGCTGCGCGTCTTCTCCACGATCTCCTCAAACGGAAGAGAAGCCTGACAGAGCGACTGGATATAGAGAGCGATGTTTAACTCTCCGGATGAGGCAGAATCGGAGCTGAATACCGCAATGTTCTTCCCCTCCTGTCCATGTTCCTCCTCATACAGCTTCTTCGCTAAAACAGCGCTGTTGTACGTTCCGCTCAAGTGCTCAGACAGTGTTATCACAAAAATCTGATCCACATCGCATTCAAACGCCTCCTTAAACTTCTCAGGCGACGGGCATGCGGTC
>JANFXS010000436.1 GCA_024460105.1 Anaerotignum faecicola | reverse complement strand
CCCCAGCAGACATCCCTCAAACTCCCCGTCAATCAGCAGATAGCCCAGCACATCGTACTCCGCATGTGTGAACCGTTCCTTCAGCCAGTGCTCATTGGATTTCACCAGAAAATCATTTCTGTGAAGCACAAACACCGTATGGTTCTTTTCCGGCACCTCTGCCGGCTCACCTTCCAGCAGAGGCAGGTCCTCCCGGCGAATGTATCCGCCCTCATACGGCTCCAGCGTTTCATCTGATACCAGCCGCTCCAGCACACCTTTGATCTCTTTTAACGGGAGACGGTAGAAGGATCTCACCATGGCCGCATCAATCCATACGTTCAGCCATGCAAACCGTCTCACCAGTTCCTCTGCTGCTGCCTCCTTCGTATAACGGTCCAGATCTGCATCAGGGAACTCCGACTCAAACGGG
>JANFXS010000435.1 GCA_024460105.1 Anaerotignum faecicola | reverse complement strand
GTGTCCCGGATCAATATTAAGCACAACCCTGTCCGTTCCACTCTCCAGCTCCTCCCAGCTTGGCTTAATCATTATCTTCCCGCCGACAGGGAAAGGTTTGAAATACTTTTTCCAGTTGTTTGCCCAGTCCTCTTCCCTAATGTTTTTCATTGTAATTTCAAGGCTTCCCAGATCAAACTCCTTTTACCGCTCTTTCAACGCCTTAACCGCGCTTTTAACGTTTGAAAGCGTTTCAAGGCCGCTTAAATTGTCCGTTACGAAAAACGTTATGCCCGTATGCCTTTTCGACTTTTCCTCAACAAGGCCGTCGTCAATATAATCCCATTCCCTGTTCGGATTTTCGAGAAATTCCTTAAACTCACTTTCATCTTCAATCATAAGGCCCGAAACGCCGAGGCTGTATAAAAGCCCG
>JANFXS010000434.1 GCA_024460105.1 Anaerotignum faecicola | reverse complement strand
ACAGCCCTACGTACTGGACCGCTGAGGCTTTTCAGTGCCTCCGCCTCCCTCATATATCCGTAGCGCCTTACAGCCATGTTGACCTCGCCCCACGCTTCGTCAGCATCGGGGATACGCGTTTCCATCAAATCTGCCGCATACAGTCTTAAGTCTGATATTGCAGGTGGAAATTTGTTAGACAGTGCGTATTTCTTGAGAGCCATTATAGCAACCTGAAAAGGAATATCTCCCAGTAGTTCATACCACCAGTCCATCTGATCTCCCGTTGCCAGCAGGTTGTCTTTTGGATATGCTGTTTTTATCCGATCTGCAAATACGGCAAATTCCTTTGTGTTCATTCCTCTCCTCCTCTTGACATCGCCCAGTTATACATCATTTCCCGGCTCTCGTTTTGCTTGTCCTGTTGTTTTCC
>JANFXS010000433.1 GCA_024460105.1 Anaerotignum faecicola | reverse complement strand
GTACATCTTATCCGCATCCGTTGCAAACGTCTTGCCAAGTTCCTCCAGCTGAGGCCCATAAGCAGGCATGTAGACGATATATGCCAGAGAAGACAGGAAATACGGAACTTCTGTTTCCAGCGTATAGGTAAGCGTATGGTCATCCACAGCCTTCACTCCGACCTCTGAAAAATCAATGGCATTCCATACCACACCGTCATCATCGGCTCCGCCGTTATAAACAAGACCGTTGTAATATTCTTTGGCATTTGCAATCACACCGAACAGATTCTGTACAATACCGCTCTCATATTCCGGTGTCAGCTGGTATTTGATGGCGTCGACGTAATCCTGTGCCGTCACATCGGCTACCGGTGCTCCCGTGTTATCCACCCATTTGGCTTCTCTTAAGTGAAAGGTCCACGTCTTAGAC
>JANFXS010000432.1 GCA_024460105.1 Anaerotignum faecicola | reverse complement strand
ATCATAAGCAGATGGGTGATCAGGTAGAATTATTGACTGATTATTCCAATGTACAAGAGTTTGGACGGGTGTATCTTTCAAAGGTTTTTACAGGAACAAGATGCCCGGAGGAAGTTCTTACTATGGAACATGTCAAATATGGGGGGACTGGTTTCTATTTAGACCAGGCCCCCGGATTACCTTATGAAGTAGAACATACCATGCCCGATTACAGTCTTTACGCAAATTGGCTTGCCAGCCAGGGTGAGGACGGGAAAAGAAGTAAGAAATTCAAATATTACCGGGAGTATTCTGTGGGTTTTTTGACAAGGGGCTGCTTTCGGCAATGCCCTTTTTGTGTAAACCGTAATAAGACGGCATCGGTGCCTGCAAGCCCTGTGACAGAGTTTTATGACCCTAAGAGAAAGAAAATA
>JANFXS010000431.1 GCA_024460105.1 Anaerotignum faecicola | reverse complement strand
ATTTTTATTTGTGGTAATATGCTCATTTTGACACTTGCAGCGTCAAGTGCTTTTACAAAAGGGGCTGCTTCCTCATCTTGAAACATTTTATCAGAAGCAGCCTTGAGTTCTTCCATTGAAGCCCAATGCTGTATCATAGTCCATTCCCTGTTTTCTTCGTTATAGAGAAGTTCCGTGTCAATAAAACCCTGTTGCTTTGAATGATAGTCCTTTTCAAGCGAGTCCACAATGCTGATAAAGCTGTCTTTTGTTACCTCCTGTAAAGTTTTCATTGTTACGATTTCCGTTGCAATAGACATAAAAATACCTCCTGTTTTTTTCATAGTCTACATAAAATAGAACAAGAGGTATAGTAGAAAATCGACTGTCATAGGTATTTGTATTTAACATTCTCTTTTACAGTAGCTTTCTCT
>JANFXS010000430.1 GCA_024460105.1 Anaerotignum faecicola | reverse complement strand
CTTTTTACAGGCGACGGAAGTTTCGGAATGAACCTGAATGAAATGGCGACGGCTGTCAGCCAAAACCTTCCGATTACGATTGTTGTGTTAAATAACGGGATGCTTGGAATGATACGCCAGTGGCAAAGCCTGTTTTTTAACAACCATTATATGGCTACGGTGCTGGAGAGAAAAACCGATTTTGTAAAGCTTACCGACGCTTTCGGAGCAAAAGGTTTCAGGGCGTTTAATGTTGAGGAGCTTGAAAAAGCTATTGACGACGCTTTTGCCATAGAAGGGCCGGCCGTTATAGACTGCGTTATACCGCCGGAAGAAAATGTGTTCCCTATGGTGCCGCCGAACGGTTCCCTTGACAATATGATAATAAAATAACAGGAGGTAAATATTATGAAAGACGATAGATTTGCTGTTTC
>JANFXS010000429.1 GCA_024460105.1 Anaerotignum faecicola | reverse complement strand
ATTCTGGTGACCGCCATACTGTTTGCCTCTACGGCATATTACAGGCAGAGTTTCAGAGAATATAATGACAGACAGGCATATTTAACAGCGCGATCCATCGTGCAGACGGCGGCAGCGGATTTTACAGGAAGCGGATCAGGGGAATTGCGGGATGTGCTATTGGATGAAATTTCGGTATATCTGAAAGACGAACCGGATTCAGAGTCCCAAGCTGCCCCGCCCGATGAAGCGGCCGATAAACCGACGGATAAACCGACAGATAAACCGGATACCGGGTATCCGATCCCCAAGATCAAGTTCCAGCTGGATTCCACGATGGGAAGCTGTACCATGACCGGCTATTATATGCCGGACGAGGATCTTCTGATATTGACTGCCGAGGCAAGGAAGGGCGGCAGTACCGAAATTATGAC
>JANFXS010000428.1 GCA_024460105.1 Anaerotignum faecicola | reverse complement strand
CAGGAAACAAAGGTCCAGGAGACGGCGGTTCAGGACACAAAGGAGGTGCAGACCGGAGAAACAGGAAAGGAACAGGCTTCGGAAGCGGGGAAAGAGAGTGCCGCGCCAAAGAAGAAGGTATCACTGGTTCTTGCAACAAACTGGGGTGAGGGGGACTCCAAGTATCACTATTTCTATCCGAAGTTTCAGGAATTTCAGGAAGCGAATGCCGATACGATGGATATTACTCTGGAGACTTACAGCACAGAAGACTATAAGACAAAGATTAAGACACAGACAGCTTCCGGTGATCTGCCGGATGTGTTTACCTATTGGGGCGGTGCGATGATGACCGATATGGTGGAAGCGGGACTGCTGCTCGATGTGGAAGAGTACTTTAACGCGTCGGATCATGTAAAGAGAGACGGATTTGA
>JANFXS010000427.1 GCA_024460105.1 Anaerotignum faecicola | reverse complement strand
GTTTGCAAAGTTTTCTCCTATGCCGCTTGAAACTTCCGTGCCCATCCGAAAAAATATCTGGCTGAAAATTTCGGTTATATTCGGCATATTCCTTAAAAGCGAAATAAATCCTTCAAAATTGGATTCGTAATTAAGGCCCAAATTCTGTTCGTTTGCGGCCGCCTGCCCGTCGGGGCGCGTAACCTTTGTAGGATCGGCAATATTTTGAATGACAGGGTCGTTAACCGTAACATTCTTTGGCCTTTGAGCATTCTCATATACTGTGTTCGGCGTTGTAACTTTTAAAATATCCGACAATTTTTCACCTTCTAGTTTATAATAAACTATTATTATTTTTCTTTTTTTTGACGATATAATTATTATTATTTTTCTTTTTTTGACGATATAAATTAATGAAGATAATTTTTATAAAAA
>JANFXS010000426.1 GCA_024460105.1 Anaerotignum faecicola | reverse complement strand
CATATACACTCTGCCCTCCAATTATATAGACATCTTCTGAATCATATCCTCGAACTGCCTCTAAAACCTCTTCCACACTATGACATATCACGGTTCCTTCCGGACAATAATCATAATTACCAGTAAGAAGGATATTGATTCTGTTCTTTAATGGTTTCCCTTCTGGAAAGCTTTCCAGAGTCTTTCTGCCCATAATTACTATTTTATTCTTAGTGGTAGTTCTAAAAAATTTCATATCCTCCGGAAGATGGGTAAGTAAACCGCCGTCTCTTCCTATTCCCCAGTTTCTGTCAACTGCTACTATGGTCTTCATTTTTTTCCTCCTGTCATTACTGTTCCCTTTTCAAATAAATATTTCTTTTCACTTTTTCTATTATCTGTTATGATATAGATACTTGTCAATTAGTATTTAAA
>JANFXS010000425.1 GCA_024460105.1 Anaerotignum faecicola | reverse complement strand
CTTCCTCTTCTCCGATATCTCGCAGTTCCCCACAGTTATTAATTTTATAGGCATTCCGGTTAAACGCAGGCAGAAGATCATTGTAGCGATATCTTACGTAATCATGATCAATATCATAAACAGGTTCTCCTTTTTTATATACCTGGTCAGATCTCTGATAATATTCGGGAAGTCCATGACTGCCCACGATCGGATTCAAAGACTTATTAAACACCGTTCCATCGAAGCTTCCAATCGTATATTCCCCTTCGGTATCCGCATTTATTGATGCAATCCGGTATGTTTTTATTTTTTCCTGCGCTATTACAGCGCCATTTGCCGACTTTGACACATTGACCGGCCAGACCAGAATCCTCTCGTACTGCTTCCCCTTTCGGTCCGTTCCCAGTTCTGTAGTGTATGCCATTCCCGTTG
>JANFXS010000424.1 GCA_024460105.1 Anaerotignum faecicola | reverse complement strand
GCCAGCACTGTAATTCCCAAAAAGGTAGGTATGGCAATCAGAAGCCGCTTTGCTATGTATTTCCACTTCATCTTCTCTTGTCCTTTCGTAATCCTGTCACGGAATCTTCATTTTACCGGAGCCGCATATTCCGGCTCTTTTTCTCCCCGGGCCGCCCGTCTCTGAAGGCTGAATAACCACGTTACAGAATAAAACTTTAATGGTATTATCGTATCGCATTTTACGTTTTTTCACAAGTAGTTTCTTAAATTTACAGATATCTCCATGATAGTTCAGCAGCCGGAAGCAGAGACCATACGGTTACATGGTTCCGGAAAAAGGGAACGTCCCAAAGGTTGCCTCCGGAACGCCCCTGATTTGCAGATATTTTATGATTTTCCACGGTTCTACCGCATACTCTCTCTCACCGTCTTA
>JANFXS010000423.1 GCA_024460105.1 Anaerotignum faecicola | reverse complement strand
ATTGGCTTTATGGGATGCTTTTTCCATATGGATTACCTCCCGTAAATCTGATCATAGCGTCTGTGATACTTTACTTTTTTATTAGGTTGGACTCTGCTCTCCGGCGGAAGTTTTTTCGCTGGTCGCTGTTTATTCTTCTGGGGATACTTTCTTTTCATTTCCTTCTCCTTTCTGACATAAAAAAAGAACTAGAATGTTCATGTTCCCGCCATCACGTTTTTATAACTGTGGTTCTTCCATATTTTCTTCCAAAGCTTCTGATAACTGAAGCAAGTGATCTGGTTCCACAATCACCTCCCATTCATTTCTTCCTTTAAATAGCGCTAAAATATGTTCCTTTGAAATTTCCGCCTCATAAACAGTACCGTTTTCACCAAATCGATTGGCAAACCATTGGGCAACCTTTTGATCCAG
>JANFXS010000422.1 GCA_024460105.1 Anaerotignum faecicola | reverse complement strand
AGGAAGAATCCCTATGGGGTGGAAGCGCTGATCAGGGGGAGAGAATATGTGAAGAGAAGATATCCGGAGATTGTGACAGACCGGACGAACATCGAGGAAATCATGCTGTATTCTGTGAGGAGGGATAGAAAATGAAAGGACTGCTGATCAAGGATTACTATATTTTGCGGCAGAGTATAAAATCCATGCTGTTTATTCTGGTAGTATGGTCCCTCGTCTTTCTGGGCGGCAGGAAGACGGGAATGTTCCTGATTCCCATGTTTATCATGGTAGCAGGCATCAATGTGCTGAATCTGTTTTCTTATGACAGGCAGACAAAGTGGGAGACGTATGTGCTGACCTTACCGGTTCCGCGCTGGAAAATGGTGTTGGAAAAGTATTTTTACGCAGTCTGCATTTCCACCTTTTTCGGAC
>JANFXS010000421.1 GCA_024460105.1 Anaerotignum faecicola | reverse complement strand
CAAAGAACAGCTGGCGGCCCACAGAAGGATTATCTTTAATGGAAACGGCTATTCGGACGCATGGGTGGAAGAAGCCGAGAAGAGAGGCCTTCCGAACATCAAATCCATGGTGGAAGCGATCCCGGCCCTCACTACGGAAGCATCTGTCAGGATGTTCGAAGAGTTTAACGTATTTACGAAAGCCGAACTGGAATCCCGTGTTGAAATCGAATACGAGGCATACAGCAAGGCAATCAACATCGAGGCCAGAACCATGATTGATATGGCCGGCAAGCAGATCATCCCGGCAGCCGTCAAATACGCGACGATGCTGGCTGATTCCTTAAGCAAAGTGCAGACTGCCTGCCCGGATGCAGACGTAAGCGTACAGGCCGAACTGCTGACAGAGACCTCCGCCTATCTTTCCGACATGAAG
>JANFXS010000420.1 GCA_024460105.1 Anaerotignum faecicola | reverse complement strand
AACTCGTAGGCTACCAACGAGTTTATTGATACATATATGGCATCGGCCAATGGGGAGTATATCAAGGAGTATCTTTTTGTGCTTCGCCATGAGGGGGAAGCGGTGACGGTCTTCATGATCGCGGATGCCGTTAACCACACGGAATCAGATGTAACACGTGCGTTGTCTTACTGGAAAAAGCTGGGGGTTCTGGAGACGTCTGTGGATAAAGTCCCCGTCGATGGCCCTGATGTGGATAAATGGCCTGCGGCGGCTCAGACGGCCTGCGCCGGCGGCATGATTACGGAAAGTATGGAATCTCCGCTGAATGGAGCGTTTCCAGAGGCCTGTGTGGCTGTACAGTCCTCTTATGACTACGTGGAGAGACCGGTAAAGGGAAGCGGCACCGGTACTGCTGCGTACGGAGAAGCGGCTG
>JANFXS010000419.1 GCA_024460105.1 Anaerotignum faecicola | reverse complement strand
AAAACGGCCATCGACTCGGCAAGAAACCATTTTGAACAGGTGATCGACCCCACGCTGATCGACTGCTATATCTACGAACTAAACGCGGCACAGCTGCGTTATCAGTTCCTCCTGCGGCGATTCAAAAGCCGGGAGGTATAAACATTTCACACTGGAGGATAAGTATATGAGCAAGTGGTATGAAAAAGGGGTATTTTATCATATGTATCCCTTAGGGTTAACGGGAGCGCTGAAAGAGAATTCCGGTGCCGACGTTACAGACCGTTTTGAGGAAATGGATCAATGGATTCCTCATATCCGGTCACTTGGCTGTAACGCCATTTACATCGGGCCACTGTTTGAGTCCTCCTCACACGGGTATGACACAAGGGACTACCGCACGGTGGACTGCCGTCTGGGTGACAATGAAAGCTTT
>JANFXS010000418.1 GCA_024460105.1 Anaerotignum faecicola | reverse complement strand
CCCGGATGGCCACAACAACCAAGCGGCTGTCCTTTTTCCAGTAACCACATGTAATTAGGAATAACAGTGGAGCACGATGATCTGGAAATATTCGATTTTCATGCATCCCTCTCTCAATTAGTACTTCAATCAATTCCTCTCTTTTCATGCTCCCCAAACCAGCATCAGCAAACAGCCCTCCCTCTTCACTCCATTCTGTTTCTTCTGCATAGAATACCGAAAATACCCGGTATTCCCGATGCTCATAGAGATTATCCACTTGAATGACCTGATGGGCCTCCCAAAATGGCTTCTTCTGGTACTTTAGCAAATCGGCAAACATTGTCCCATTTCTCATGTTATGTCCATATAAAAAGAGATCTCTTTTCTCCTGCAGGTTCCCCCTTCCCACAAAAGGAGTTCCGGCATAAGAGGCC
>JANFXS010000417.1 GCA_024460105.1 Anaerotignum faecicola | reverse complement strand
AACAGGCCTTTAGAATCCCGGCCGTCTCCTTCAGCACCTGATCCCCCGTATAATGCCCCAGATAGTCGTTAATCTGCTTGAAATAGTCGATGTCCATGATGATCATGGCTCCCGAACCATCCCGTCCCTCCGCCATCAGCGCCTGCCTCATCCGCTGATGGCTGGTGGCCGAATTGTATACTCCCGTCAGGCTGTCCGTCTGTGCCTTCGCTTCCAGCTGTTCCTTGATTTCCCGCTCCGTCTGAATATCGACCAGCTTCCCTACCGCGTACCACGGCCTTCCAGAAGTATCGGTAACCATTTTGGAGATCACCTTCAGCCAGCGCACATTTCCTCCCGGAAGCAGGCATTCATGCTCCGTATGGTTCTCCTCCTGCGATATCATATAGCCAAAGACCGGATACTTCTGCTTCAAC
>JANFXS010000416.1 GCA_024460105.1 Anaerotignum faecicola | reverse complement strand
AATGTCTCCAGACAGTTCTGCAGCGGTAATATGACTGTGGAAGCCGCTTATGAAGAGCTTCAGAAAGCGTGTAAGGCACAGCAGTACAGGCCCTGGATGAAGAATGCAGGAGTCATCTGTGTATCCCTGTTCTTTGCCCTGCTTCTGGGCGGAGGAACTGTAGATTGTACGGCCGCCGCATTTGCGGGCGCATTGTCTGCGGGAGTCATCTGGATGTCGGGCCGGATCAGGCTTAATGTGTTCTGCCAGACGTCTCTGGGTGCATTTTCCATAGCCGTGGCAGCTCTTATGATGAAACAATGGGTGTTTCCTGACTTGAAGCGTGATATTGTCATCATTGGATGCATCATGCCCCTGGTGCCGGGCGTGATTTTTACAACCGCTATCCGGGATACTTTGAATGGGGATTACGCAGC
>JANFXS010000415.1 GCA_024460105.1 Anaerotignum faecicola | reverse complement strand
TCCACATCACAGCCCTGCAAAGCAAAAACCAGAAGTGAAGGCAGTATTAAAGCAGAGGTCTGATATATTTGTAAAATACCTTCCTTTTGTTTTAAAATTTCGAAAACAGTATTTGATGGATTAGAAGTATCTTTTGTTGAAACAACAATCGGCGCAAGGCGAGGCTGAATATTCACCAGTCCTTCCTCCCTCAATGCTTCAAAAACGCGGTTAATCGTATATCTGCTTACATGGAATTGGTCACAATACATCCTTGAAGATGGCAAGGCATTTCCAGGAAGTATTTGGCCCTCCAAAATACACTGCTTAATTTCGTTATATACAAATGTAAATTTTGTTTCTTGTCGATTCATAATTCGCCTCCTATCTGTTTGAATTATATCATGATGGAACAAATTTGTCAGTAATAAAAGACA
>JANFXS010000414.1 GCA_024460105.1 Anaerotignum faecicola | reverse complement strand
TGGTTCAGCTACCATAACCGGTTGGAACCTGCGTTCCAGCGCCTGGTCCTTCTCAATGTACTGACGGTATTCATCCAGCGTCGTAGCACCGATGCAATGAAGCTCACCCCTGGCCAGCATAGGCTTCAGCATATTGCCGGCATCCATGGATCCTTCCGTCTTGCCTGCTCCTACAATGGTATGGAGCTCATCGATAAACAGAATAATCTGTCCGTCGCTCTTCTTCACCTCATCCAGAACGGCCTTCAGTCTTTCCTCAAATTCACCGCGGTACTTGGCTCCCGCCAGGAGAGCCCCCATATCCAGGGCAAACAGCTTCTTATCTTTTAAGCCCTCAGGCACATCTCCGCGCACGATACGCTGCGCAAGGCCTTCCACAACTGCGGTTTTACCGACACCGGGTTCACCGATTAAAA
>JANFXS010000413.1 GCA_024460105.1 Anaerotignum faecicola | reverse complement strand
AAGAACAGCAGCTATCTGGCAGCTTTCCTCCTAAACAGCCAGCATCAGCTCCATCCGCTGGATAATATGATCCTGATACTCCTTATCCAATTCCACAAAATAGCCGCTCCAGCCCCACACCCGTACAATCAGGTTCTTATAATTTTCAGGATGTTTTTGCGCTTCCAACATAGTGTCCCGGTTCACGGAATTCAATTGAAGCTGATGGCCTCCCAGATCCATAAAAGACTTTACCAGCACCGCGACCTTGGCACAGCTTTCCTCTGTTCGGAACACGGTGTCATGAAGTTCCAGCGTCAGAGGTCCTCCGTTAATTACCCGTTTCAAATCCGGTTTGGTAAAAGACTGGATAATCGACACAGGACCTCTGCATCTGGAAAACAGGCTGGGTGAGTAATTTGCACCAAACCCCTCTC
>JANFXS010000412.1 GCA_024460105.1 Anaerotignum faecicola | reverse complement strand
ACACGCTGTATGAGGCGGCGGATGAAAAAGACTTTTTAAACCGTTTGATCAGTATATCCACTTCTATTGAGCTTTTTTAAGCGAAGTTTTAAAAAGCTTTTTTAGAAATAAAGCAATAAATTGCATCTGAAGTATAGAACAGTAAAATACAACGAAAGTATGAATCTGACAGAAACTATAGATAGATTGAATAGAAGGAGAGCAAGTAAAAATGAGTGAGAAAAAATTTTCCGTAGTTATCGCAGGAGGCGGCAGTACGTATACGCCTGAGATTATTCTTATGCTGTTGGATAATTTAGACAGGCTTCCGCTTCGTGCCATCAAGCTGTATGACAATGACGAAGAGCGCCAGGGAAGACTGGCAAAGGCCTGTGAGATCATTGTAAAAGAGAAAGATCCGTCCATCGAATTCGTAGC
>JANFXS010000411.1 GCA_024460105.1 Anaerotignum faecicola | reverse complement strand
GTTTATAATTTTTTTTCTTCACTGGTATTCTTTCCATCTTCCCATCCCCATTTCTTCTCCAGTGAGTGATTATCAAAACGTCAGCCCCTGCCGTTTCAGCTCCTGATGCAATTTTTCATATTCCAGTTCTGCAGGTATTGTATCATATTTTATACATAAGCCCGCCGCAGCGCCTGCCGCCTGACCAAACCACATGCATGGGATCATATTCCTCGTAAAGCTGTCGATCATGTGACTGACAGAAAGGCTTCTTCCTGCAACCAGAAGATTTCTGATATTCTGCGGAATAAGGCATCGGAACGGAAGCTGGTACTCATGGTGTTCCATCGGTACTCTTTCAGGATATTTTTCCAGCCAGTCTTTATCGGAACCCTCAATCGGCTCCGGCATGTGAACATCCAGATCCTTCGGCAGAGG
>JANFXS010000410.1 GCA_024460105.1 Anaerotignum faecicola | reverse complement strand
CTGCAACACACAGATGCAGGAACTGATATCTGCAATGAATGATATCAGCCAGCGCTCCAGTGAAACCAGTAAAATCATTAAAACCATTGAAGATATTGCTTTCCAGACTAATATTCTGGCTCTCAATGCTGCAGTGGAGGCCGCAAGAGCCGGCGAAGCCGGAAAAGGATTTGCCGTCGTAGCCGATGAAGTCCGTAATCTGGCCAGTAAATCGGCGGAAGCATCAAAGAATACGGCAGTTTTGATTGAAGGTACGGTTACTGCGGTAGAAAAAGGCACGAAGCTGGTCAATGGTACGGCGGAATCATTACAGCGGGTTGTAGAAAGCGCTCAGCAGGTAGGCGGAATTGTCGATAAAATAGCAGAAGCCGCCAGCCAGCAGACTGCTTCTGTCAGTCAGGTAACACTGGGAGTCAAC
>JANFXS010000409.1 GCA_024460105.1 Anaerotignum faecicola | reverse complement strand
CTTATTATAGAACATAATAAATGTAGATGGCTGGTAAGGAACACTCTTTAAGGTTCCGCCGCCCTGCTGCTTTGCTAATTCAATCAGCGTGGCGTTCTGTGCGCCATTCAATGGGGAAGCGTCGTACATACTCTGAATATCCAGAAGATACTTACCCCACGTACCATTCACACGCTCGATATCCTCATCGAATATATCAATGGTTTCTCCGGCAGATAACGCTGGTTCCAGTGTCTTACGTGTATCACGTGAGCCGGCCCAGTTAACGTCTACTTTTACACCGGTAGACTTTGTAAATGCATCAATTGCCTCAGATATGGCCTGGCCCTGAGGCTCTGTCTCTGCCCACATCGGCCAGTAAACCAGTTCTGCCCCGTCCTCGATCGCACCTGCTGCAACCGTCTCCGCAGGAGCTTCC
>JANFXS010000408.1 GCA_024460105.1 Anaerotignum faecicola | reverse complement strand
TTGATTTTTGTTGCCTGTTTGGTGGATTCTGTATACCTCTTAATGCTGTTCATGCTGAATGTCGTTATACCCCGCTTGCTATTACAACTAGGAATATAAATGTAATTCGGATCCAGATTTCTTTTTTAATGGTATGTTTCATAATTCATCTCCCTTAAAACTTCATAACTATATATTGATCTTTTTATCATAATTTATTATAAATACATTTACCTAGCATAGCAATAGGGTTTTTGTAATTTATTTGTCAATTTTGATTGTTTAAGTCTAAGAATGTTTATTATTATTTTAATTGATCTGCCGGTAATTTATGAAAAATGTTTCAATTAAGAAAGAATATTAAAATAAAATGCAATTTTTTATAAAAAGCGCACTTATTTTAAAAAATTGCATTTTATTTTAATATTCTTTCTTAATT
>JANFXS010000407.1 GCA_024460105.1 Anaerotignum faecicola | reverse complement strand
GACACACCCAGAATTGTCTTTCCGCACAGTTCATCCCTCACTCTTCTGACCGTTTCCAGTGTGGTAATTGCGCCCCTGCTGTCAGAGCTGACCGTCATACAGAGTGCATCGATCACAATATCTTTTCTCTCAATACCATATTCCGATGCCTTCGCATAAATCTTTTCAGCCACCTTCAGACGCCCGTCTGCCGTCTCCGGGATTCCGTCCTCGTCAAGCGCCAGGGCGACAACAACGCCGCCATACCGCTTAACCAGAGGAAATACCGCCTCCATCACTTCCTGCTTTCCATTGACGGAGTTAATCAAAGGCTTACCGTTGTAAACACGCAGAGCCCGTTCCATGGCCTGAATATTAGAGGTGTCTATCTGGAGGAGGTGGTGATGGAACTGCAGAGTATCATCGATCTGCCCCTCCA
>JANFXS010000406.1 GCA_024460105.1 Anaerotignum faecicola | reverse complement strand
CCCAATGCTTGTATGCGTATATAAGCTTTCCAAACTGTGTTCCCCAATCGCCGAGATGATTTATTCCCACACAGTTATATCCTAAAAATTCGTGTATTGTATAAATCGCATTTCCTATAACTGTAGAACGGAGATGTCCTACATGAAACGGTTTCGCTATGTTCGGAGACGAGTAATCTATAACAATCGTTTTTCCTCTGCCTTTTTCGGATCTGCCGTATTCCGTTCCTTCGGCAATGACTTTTGTTATAACTTCCTTTGCAAAAAACGATTTGTCGGTGAAAAAATTTATATATGCGCCTATTATTTTAATTTCGGAAACAAAAGGGGGTTTTTCTAATTTTGCCGCATATTTCAGCCGCTATTGCCGGAGGAGCTTTCCTAAAGGTTTTTGCAAGCTTAAAGCAGGGAAACGCAT
>JANFXS010000405.1 GCA_024460105.1 Anaerotignum faecicola | reverse complement strand
ATTCCGGCATTGATATGGAACAGGAGGACCCGTACCGCGTAGGCGTCTGTCTGGGATCCGGTATCGGAAGTCTTCAGGCTATGGAACGGGAGCACAAAAAGCTTCTGGAAAAGGGGCCGGGCCGTGTGAATCCACTCCTGGTACCGATGATGATCTGCAATATGGCAGCAGGAAATGTGGCAATCCAGTTCGGATTAAAGGGAAAATGTTTTAACGTGGTAACGGCCTGTGCCACAGGAACTCATTCCATCGGTGAAGCATTCCGCTCCATTCAGTATGGGGAGGCGGACGTCATGGTTGCCGGAGGAACGGAAGCCAGTATTGCACCGATCGGCGTGGCTGGTTTTACCTCTCTGACTGCTCTCACTACGGTGACAGACCCGCTGCGCGCTTCCATTCCTTTCGATCAGGACAGAAG
>JANFXS010000404.1 GCA_024460105.1 Anaerotignum faecicola | reverse complement strand
GGAAAGCCTTCTGACATCTGCCTTTATATTGGGAATGGCACCAAACAGTCCCCTTGTGTAAGGATGAGTTGGATGTTCAAAAATTTCCTCCTTACTTCCCTGTTCAATAATCTTTCCTGCATATACAATGGCAACCTCATCACTCACCTTTGCCACAACACCTAAATCGTGGGTAATCATAATCATAGATGTATTATATTTTTTTCTTAATTCATTAATCATTTCCAACACCTGCGCCTGAATAGTTACATCCAGCGCAGTAGTTGGTTCATCTGCCAGCAAAAGTTCAGGGCTGCAGGCAAGTGCAATAGCTATAATAACCCTCTGCTTCATACCACCTGAAAACTGATGCGGATACTCATTATAGCGTTCTCTCGTAATGCCTACCATTTCCAACATTTCAGCCGCACGCTCAGCC
>JANFXS010000403.1 GCA_024460105.1 Anaerotignum faecicola | reverse complement strand
CTCTTCGGTGGACCAGGCTATCGCCTATATGGAGCAAAATTATTACCTGGATCTGGACTTAAGTATGATCTCCGACCTCATCTCCATGAACAGCAGCTATTTCAGTTCTCTGTTTAAAAAGAAGACTGGCATGAATCTGATCAATTGTCTTCAAAATGTGCGGATTGAAAAATCGAAACAGCTTCTGTTGAATTCCAATCAGAAGCTGTACGAAATATCAGAAGCTGTGGGGATACCCAACGTAAAATACTTCTGCAAACTTTTTAAAGACTACACAGGTGTCACTCCCTCAGAGTTTCGGAAACATGAACATTCTTTTTAGAAGGCGTTCACACACGCACTCCGCGCGGCGGTATCCTTCAGAACCCGGCCCAGGGGATCTCCCGCCGCGCCTAAAACCAAATTACACCAAAAAAGAA
>JANFXS010000402.1 GCA_024460105.1 Anaerotignum faecicola | reverse complement strand
GCAGCACCCGCCTTAAGCAGAATTTCCATTCCTGCCCTGCTGTGACAGTGGCAGGCCACTTTTTTTCCGTGTTTGGCGGCTTCAGACACCATGGCCGCCAGTTCATTAAGCTCCAGTTCCACAGCCCCCGGATCTTCTCCAGCCTTTCCCAAACCTCCGGTTACCATGGCCTTGATAAAATCAACACCTTCGAACAGAAACTGACGCACCGCCTTCCTTGCTTCTATAGGTCCTGTAATATCAAAGCCTGGTTCATGGCCACCTACCACTTTAAGCGGAGTCCCACTGCACAAAAGTCTTGGCCCCTTAATCTTTCCCTTCCTGATAAAATCCCGGATAGCCAGTGTTTCCATATACTTTCCGCCGCAGTCTCTGGCTGTCGTAATCCCATGAGAAACCATCCGCTCACAATTTATTAC
>JANFXS010000401.1 GCA_024460105.1 Anaerotignum faecicola | reverse complement strand
ACGGATGTACACATCTATGAGTGGAATGACTGGGCGCAGCACACCATTCCGATTGGTCTTACTGCCGGCCACGAATACGTGGGCGAGATCGTCGAAACAGGCGCAGGCGTAACCGGACATCAGGTGGGGGATCTGGTATCCGGAGAAGGCCACATCACCTGTGGCAAATGCCGGAACTGTCTGGAAGGCCACAAAGAAAACTGCCGGGATGCAAAGGGCGTCGGTGTAAACCGGAACGGGGCGTTTGCGGAATATCTGGTGATTCCGTCCTCCAATGTGTGGCCCTGTAATCCCAATATACCAGAAGAGCTCTACTCCATCTTCGATCCGTTCGGCAACGCTGCCCATACAGCGCTCTCCTACGATCTTCTGGGTGAAGACGTTCTGATCGCGGGGGCGGGGCCCATCGGTATTATGGC
>JANFXS010000400.1 GCA_024460105.1 Anaerotignum faecicola | reverse complement strand
CTTGGAATGATTGTCTGTTTTTATGCCACACTGGCTGCCACAGGCGGGCCGGCGTGGGGAGAACTTGGAAAAGGGCTGACTCACTGGACGGTTACGGAAGGCAGCCTCACGACAGCACTGGCGTACATAAGTACCAATGCAGCCATCACCGCCGGTATTTACGGAACGTATCTCGGCGTTGAAAAGAAGTGGAAAAAAGAAGATTTATTTAACGGAATCATGCTTGCGGATGCTATTGCCCATGTTGCTGCCGTTATCCTGATATCAGGAGCCATTGTACTGGTTGGCGCGATTGTGCTGCATCCAACGGGAACGGCTATAAAGGCACCGGCTCAGCTGGGCGACCTTCTCATTCCGTTTTTAGGAAAAGCGGCGCCGGTCGTTATGGGTATTGCACTGCTGGCGGCGGGATTTTCATC
>JANFXS010000399.1 GCA_024460105.1 Anaerotignum faecicola | reverse complement strand
GCTGCATAGCACATATCCCAGTCAACTGCACTCGGTCCGTTAACCGGATCTTCCGGAGCTTTCCAGAGGATGGTGGCCAGATCGCCTTCCACCAGTCTTGCGTTCATCTTAATGCCTACTTCTGCAAGGTACTGCTGAATGATCGCCATAAGATCCTGTGTCATCTGATCTGTATAGTAATAAACGACATCAAGCTCTGTATTCGGATCCCAGTTTGCTTCCTTTAACAGTTCCTTTGCTTTTTCCGGATTGTAATCGTAATTGTTCAGTCCGTCCACCTTGTCTGCTCCGTCTGGTGTCAGGCTGTTTGCAGGAAGTGCAGCCCCCTCGAAAACGCCGTCTAAGATCGACTTCATGTCCAGTGCGTAAGCGATGGCCTGGCGCACTCTCTCATCGGCCAGAGGAGCTTTTTTCCCATCC
>JANFXS010000398.1 GCA_024460105.1 Anaerotignum faecicola | reverse complement strand
TGCCTGCTCGCCTTCTACGATAATTGCAGCCTTACAGCAGCAGTTTTCCGCATTGTGAAGGCAGTTTGTCACGTTACAGTCTAATCTCGTCATGGAATATCCCTCCTTGAGAATTCTAAAATTCTATCGCTTCTGCAGGAGTTATTATGCACAGACGGGACAGGAACTATTCGACATTAATTGTCTTAATTTCCTTTGTACGGATTTCGCGGCTGATGGCGTCGATGAAATCGGAAAGGGACTTCTGTCCTTCGTCTCCGTTAAAACGGCTGCGGACAGACACAAGGCCGTCCTCCTCTTCCTTCTGTCCGACTACCAGCATGTACGGAAGCTTCGCCAGACGCGCCTCCCTGATCTTGTATCCAATCTTCTCCGCGCGCTCATCCACAGTTGCCAGAATGCCGTTTGACTTAAGCTCGC
>JANFXS010000397.1 GCA_024460105.1 Anaerotignum faecicola | reverse complement strand
GATTGGAGAACTCCTGCGCCTTGACAATATGGGAACCGTGATGGAAAATAAGAACATCGTAGATCCCTGTGAAGTAAAGGAATTCTTAGGATTGTGCCAGCCGGATTCCCTGGCAATCGGGATCGGCAATGCTCATGGTTATTATAAGGGTGAGCCGGATATCCATTTAGAGGTACTGGAGGCTGTGAGAAAATTCACGGATATTCCACTGGTGCTTCACGGTTGTACTGGAATGAAGGAGGAGATTGTAAAAGAAGCAATTAAGCTGGGAGTGGCAAAGATTAATTTTGGTACGGAAATCCGGTACAAATATGTGGAACATTACGAAGAGGGACTGAAAACGCTGGACCATCAGGGACACTCGTGGAAATTGTCACAGTTTGCCAACGACAGACTGACAGAAGACATTAAGGACATTAT
>JANFXS010000396.1 GCA_024460105.1 Anaerotignum faecicola | reverse complement strand
TTTGCATGTTCCCGCAGCACCTCCTCCGAAGGAAGGCCCAGTCTGGCTTCTCCATCCAACACGTTACTGCCGGTCAGTACCTCATACCCCAGCTCCGTCAGAATCCCGGCGATGACGGCGGAAGTGCGCATCTCCAGCCAGCCCGTCTCCGGATGCCGGTGCAAGTCTCTTCTCCTCGCCACGCTTCTTTCAAAAATCTCTTTTGCCATGGCTGTAATCTGATCGTACATCTATCTTCATCTCTCTTCTCTTGTATTTCCTGTACTAACAGTTCTCTAAAATTTTAACATAGGAAACAGGGAAAAGCAATTGAAGGAACTTCCAGTTCCGCGTATAATAATCTTACGTTTTTATAACGAAAAAATCAGAAAACCGGAGGCAATTATGAAAAAAATACTGGTCATCGGCTCCACATGCGTG
>JANFXS010000395.1 GCA_024460105.1 Anaerotignum faecicola | reverse complement strand
CATAGATTGATATTGTGTACAGGACTATCTTCCTGTATTTTTCGTACAGAATTGTAAATTTATCACACTCCTCTTTCGTATCAAATACAAACAATATCATCCTCAGTCTCCTCCCGGTTATCAATGCTTTGCCTCTGGCAATCATTCTTATATCGGTATATCACAGTTTTCACTTCCTTACTGAATCTGTCTCCAGTCCAATGCTGTTGTAAGTGCGGTTTCGTAGCTTTGAATTTTAGTATTGTATTCTTCCTCTGTAATTTCAGTTCCATTTTGAGAATAGGTAAACATGGCAGTATCTCCCTCCTGGGAACCTGCTGAGGCAAAGGAATCCACCAATTTGTGACTTACCCCATCGGCATCTATCCTGTAAAAATCAACTCCAGATTCTCCCGCGCTGCCGCTATAACACACTTTTATA
>JANFXS010000394.1 GCA_024460105.1 Anaerotignum faecicola | reverse complement strand
ACCATGGCGGAGTAGGTGGTTCCTCCCTCATCCTTTAACGATACGGTGGGATTCTTCCACTTCACTTTTGTCTTGAAATTGACCGTAACCACCCCGTTCTCATAATCGACGTAATCAATCGTGATCTTCGCGTCTGACACCGGCACCTGTGCTTCCGTCGTCGGCGCCTCCGTCGTCATCTCCGGCAGGCCGGAAGGAACCGGAGCGGTCGTCTGCGGAACCGGGGCCGCTGTGGTCTGATTACCTGTCTCAGACTCAGATTCCTCCGCAGTCGTTGTCTCCTCTGTCGCCGCCTCTGTTGTAACGGGAACAGTCGTAACCGGCTGCGTGGTTGTCTGCGCCGCGGTCGTCATATCCTCACTCACGCCTGCATGGCCTCCGACTGCGTAGGAACGTTCCGTGATCTCCTTCGCAATCTCCT
>JANFXS010000393.1 GCA_024460105.1 Anaerotignum faecicola | reverse complement strand
CCACATTAATAGCACGATCAGAGCCGTTCTCGTAATACAAAAGAACCGGCTCTCCCTTACTCTCATCCTCATGCATAAATGCAGTCACGTATTCATTAAAATAAAAAACATCGTAGCCCTTAATGGACTTTACTGCTTGATCCCAGCGTTCTCTTTCCAAGACTGGTATCTCTGTTATATGTTGCATTGCTTAAATCATTCCTAACTGATTATTTTTATAATAGTGCCACACTGTGGCTATCATTAATATTGAGTCATAATATTACGAGAAAGCTGTTAAACACACAGTCAACCGCAGGTATGCTGTCATTTCTCAGCATTTTCTTGAGCTCATGCCCAAACACCATATGTGAGAACAGCCTTGTAATATACATGTTTTTCTACAGCCCATGCTGCCCTATCACCCAAAACACCTCTTCAC
>JANFXS010000392.1 GCA_024460105.1 Anaerotignum faecicola | reverse complement strand
AAAAACTATCGTCTTTCCCTGCTGTTTGAGCTTTAACAGGATATCGCAGAACTCGTCGATCTCCTGCGGTGTCAGCACCGCCGTCGGCTCGTCAAAGATGAGAATTTCCGCACGGCGGTACAGCACCTTTAAGATCTCCACTCTCTGCTGCATGGTCACGGACAGGTCTCCGACCTTCACCGAAGGATCGATCTTCAGTCCATATTGATCGGACAGCTCGGCAATCTGCTTTTCCGCCGTCTTCCGGTCCAGCTTAAGGGCCGTTCCAGTCTCCTGACCCGCGATGATATTTTCCGCCACCGTAAGCTTTGGAACCAGCATGAAATGCTGATGCACCATGCCAATGCCCCTGGCGATGGAATCGCGGGAGCTGGTGAATTTAACCTGCTCCCCGTTAATCCATAATTCTCCCGAAGTCGGT
>JANFXS010000391.1 GCA_024460105.1 Anaerotignum faecicola | reverse complement strand
AACATATTTCATAAATTTTTTATCCACGTTTTTTAAGGCGTTCTTTAATTATATCGCCCTGCATTTTGCCTGCGTCGGCCGCGTTCGTGCCGATAAAGATAGCGTTGTCATAAGAAGAAACAACTTCCGTGTCAGGCTCCCTGTTGAAGAAAATTGTAGGTATGCCGGCCGCTTTGGCTTTTTCAACAACGCCGCTTGCGGCTTTTGCGTCTACCATGTTAACGCAGAGAACGTCAACGCCTTCTTCAATCATAACGTCAAGCTGATCGTTCTGCGTAGCCTGATCGCCTTTTCCGTCCTGCATAATAATTTCAGCTTTGCCGTTAAGGGCCGTTTCAAGGGCATTGCGTACGGTTGAGATATAGGTATCGTCATATTTGTAAATAAGTACGCCGACTGTAGGAAGTTCGCCCGTCGCTTC
>JANFXS010000390.1 GCA_024460105.1 Anaerotignum faecicola | reverse complement strand
AGCTGGAGGAGATCGGCCGCGGAGAGAAGGGGAATCATAAACCTCACGTCATGTGTGAATACGGCCATTCGATGGGGAATGGAGCGGGCTGTCTAAAAGCGTACCAGGATGTGTTCCGGAAATACAAGCGCCTGCAGGGCGGTTTTATCTGGGAATGGTACGACCACGGATTCTTCACGAAGGACGAAGAGGGACACGAATATTACCGGTACGGCGGCAGCTATGGGGATTTCCCCAACAACGGGAATTTCTGTATCGACGGTCTTCTGATGCCGGACCGTACCCCTTCGCCGGCACTTGCCGAGTACCGGCAGGTGATTGCCCCTGTGGAAATCCTGAAAAAGACGGGGAGCGGCCGGGAGATTGCTCTGAAAAACTGGTATGATTTTAAGGACCTGTCTCATCTTTGTGTGAAATGGTG
>JANFXS010000389.1 GCA_024460105.1 Anaerotignum faecicola | reverse complement strand
ACGAAATCTCTATTGTGCAGCGCAGCCACCGCCAGTCTGCGGTTGCCGCCGCTGCTTACCAGAGCGGCGAAAAGCTGTTCTGTGAATATGACCAGGAAGTAAAACACTACCCGGAAAAGCGTGGTATCGTCCACAATGAAATCCTGCTCCCGGCAAACGCTCCCCTGGAGTACACAGACCGCAACACCCTCTGGAACGCTGCCGAAGCTGTTGAGAAGCAATGGAACTCCCAGCTTGCAAGGCGGTGGGTGCTTTCCATTCCCAGAGAGATACCGCCCGACCAGTACGCCGCCCTTGTACGGGATTTCTGCCGCCAGCAGTTTGTTTCCAAAGGAATGTGCGTGGATTTTGCCATCCATGACAAAGGGGACGGAAACCCACACGCCCATGTCATGCTGACCATGCGGGCAATGGATGAGCG
>JANFXS010000388.1 GCA_024460105.1 Anaerotignum faecicola | reverse complement strand
GGATTGAGGCCCGCAACGCCAATCCGCGGATTCCTGATTCCCATATCCCTGCACGCCTGTTCCGCAATCCGGATCACCTCTAATATCCGATCTTTTTTCACACGGTCGCACGCCTCTCTCAAGGCCACATGGGTCGAAACATGTACTACACGCAGATTTTTATGTGCAAGCATCATCGTATACTTTTTGGTTCCGGTAAACTCCGCATAGATTTCCGTATGTCCGGAATAGTGACGCCCCGCCAGATTGAGTGCTTCTTTATTAAGGGCATTGGTCACAGTCGCGTCCACCTCTCCGGCCATCGCCAGCTCAATGGCTTTTTTCACATACTGGAAGGCCGCTTCTCCCGCCAACGCAGATACCTTACCGATGATCAGCGCCTCCGGATCTACATTCTTCATATCTATGACATCGATACAAC
>JANFXS010000387.1 GCA_024460105.1 Anaerotignum faecicola | reverse complement strand
TATTATCGATGCGGTTATATTAAAGTAACAGGCAACATATATATATTCGTATCAATTTAAATAATAAACGGGCAGTGCAAAATAAAGTATAAAGCAATGAAAGGCCGGCGTAACGCCGGCCTTTTTTATTTCGGCAAATAAAGATATAAAAATTATATTATGTCGGGGTGTTGGCTGTTCCGAAGTAAAAAATAAAGATTAAAAAATAATTGTATTTGTATTATTATTTTTTGTTTAAAAACCGATATATATTTTAGAAAATAAAATTTGATCATTTTTGAAGGGTTTGTTTCGGAACATAAAATATAACGCTTTTAACCGGCAAAGCCTTGGATCCGGGCGGGGCCGATTAAAATATAAACTTATTTTTCAGGCGGGGAGAAGGATTGCCCCGTTGTAATTCAAGGAGGTAAATTAATTA
>JANFXS010000386.1 GCA_024460105.1 Anaerotignum faecicola | reverse complement strand
CATTTAAAATTGGAATACTGCGGTTTTTCTAAATTTCCCAGCCGGATCTTTCCGTATCTGGAAAATGCCATATAGAGGGAACAGAGAAAGACGCCGAGGCCAATCAGCAGATAGTAGCTTCCGAACTCATTGCCAAGGAAGAAACGGACCTGTGACAGCATGTCGGTTGATTTCTGAGGGAACACCATAAATAAAAGGCATAGTATGATAATACAGACAAATGGGATTATGGTCGTAACCCAGTCTAATTTCTTAATCAGGTATTTTTTCTCGTCCTGGTCCATGATAGTACCTCCTAAATGTTCAAAAAAGTAAAAATAAAAATGATATTGAACATGATACCATGGTTATCCAGAAAATGCAAGAATTAATTGTGAAGATTTTCTGACTTTTTTCCAAAACCACTACAAAAATGAAGCGCC
>JANFXS010000385.1 GCA_024460105.1 Anaerotignum faecicola | reverse complement strand
CTGCGGCATTCCATGCCCAGGATCGGAGAACTTCCGTTTGATTCGGACCGGAAGCTGATGACGACCGTGCACCGTGTCGACGGCGTGCGGATTATGTTTACCAAAGGGGCATTGGATATTCTGCTTCCCCGCTGCGAATCGATTCTGACAGGCGAAGGGGTCCGCCCGATGCGGGAAAATGACCGTCAGCGGATCAATGAGCAAAACCTCGGCTTCTCGCGGCAGGGGCTGCGCGTGCTCACCTTTGTATACCGGAAAATGGGGGAGAAGGAGATCCTGACGGAGAAGTCGGAATCCGGGTACATATTTTTAGGAATGACAGCCATGATGGATCCGCCGAGACCAGAGTCAAAAAATGCGGTCTTAAATGCCAGAAGGGCCGGTATCAGACCGGTCATGATTACGGGGGATCATAAGATCAC
>JANFXS010000384.1 GCA_024460105.1 Anaerotignum faecicola | reverse complement strand
AGAGATTACCCTTCAGGATATCGTAAAGGAGCTGGAAAAGCCGGCCCGCGACCCGAGAGATGAGATGCCGAAGCCTATCCTGCGCACGGATGTGCTGGATATGAAGGATTTACAGCCGGGTATGGTGTTAAAGGGCACAGTGAGAAATGTCATCGATTTTGGTGCGTTTGTGGACATCGGAGTTCATCAGGATGGGCTGGTTCACATATCACAGATGTCGGAGAAATTTATCAAGCATCCGCTGGAGGCGGTCAGTGTGGGAGATATCGTGGAAGTCAAGGTAATCAGCGTGGATGTGGCGAAGAAACGGATTGCTCTGACGATGAAATTATAGGAGGTGCTTATGGAACAGGAGCGTTGGGAGAAGGAACAGGCGAAAACGGAAGATGGGAAGGAAGCGCCGGTGGAGCAGAACGAGACAG
>JANFXS010000383.1 GCA_024460105.1 Anaerotignum faecicola | reverse complement strand
CGAAAGGAAGAACTGAGCCGCGATTATATCTCCGGCGGCGGGGAATATACGGCGGGCAATTATTACAACAGGGTTTATATTTCGTTTTCAAACGATGGAAAAGAGCTTTTTGAAACTTACTGCCTGAATATAAATTCCAACAAGGCCGCAAAAAAGCTTTTGCAGGAAAAATAATATTTATGACAAGCTTATAACTCCTTTGAGCAATGTAATCGATATTGCGGTTACGACAGACGAAGGGGAAAAAGGCGTTATTACGGACAACGGGCTTAAAGGGCGCGTTTTAGATGCGTTTTACGACGGTTCGGATTGCGGAAGTAAGATTGATATACAAATTAACCTTGCGGAAACGGCGGGAAAACATAAAGATCTTTACGGATGCATTAAAGACGGGGAACTTTCCGAAAAACCTTAATAACTCC
>JANFXS010000382.1 GCA_024460105.1 Anaerotignum faecicola | reverse complement strand
AGAATAAACCATGGCATGCTCTTCTCCAATGCCGTCCGCCTCCTGAATTTCCTTTTTCTTTTGCTCTAATTTCTCTTACTTCCAGCTCCACTGATCCACATTATTTACAATCGACCAGCCGTGACCGTGAGGATGCAACTTCTGCTGCGCCACAGCCAGATCGGACTTTGCCCAGTAGAGATGGTCGATATTGACGAGCCAGATCCATGGAATATCGCCCTGCTGCGTAATACCGGTCTCTCCATCCCACTGCGCCTTCTTCCACAGTTCATAGGACTCATCCAGACTGCTGCTTGCCAGCGCCTCATCCATATAGCGGTCCACCGTTTCATTGCCGTATGGAGAGTATTCCGCCAGTCCTGTATCCTTCATGGTATGGTATATATTATAAAGCTCCATCGGCGTATGCGCTCCCCAGCCCC
>JANFXS010000381.1 GCA_024460105.1 Anaerotignum faecicola | reverse complement strand
TCACCATCTGACAAGGCTGCCGGTCGGATATTTTAAACAGGAGGGAAGCGGAAAGCTTCGCCGGATTATCGATGACGGAGCCGGGCAGACGGAGACTTATCTGGCCCATCAGCTTCCGGACCTGGCAGGGGCTGTCGTAACGCCTGTCGCTGTTCTCGTGCTTCTTCTGGTCTTTGACTGGAGATTTGGCCTGATCAGCCTGGTTCCTATGGGTGTGGGCGTATTTTTCTTAAGCCGCATGATGGGAACCGGGATGGCGGAGTGTATGCGGCAGTATCAGAATGCCCTGGAAGATATGAATAACGAAGCGGTGGAGTATGTCCGGGGAATTCCGGTGGTTAAGACGTTTCAGCAGAGTATATTTTCGTTTAAGAGCTTTCACGATTCGATTCTACGGTATCGGGACTGGGCGGTGAATTATA
>JANFXS010000380.1 GCA_024460105.1 Anaerotignum faecicola | reverse complement strand
AACATTTAAACGATCCAGATAATTGTTAATCGGAGGCACCTCAATCTCCAGTTTCACATTGGCCGCTTTTTCAATAGCTTCAATAACCGGATTGTTATCAACCTGGAACTGCGCGTCTACACTGGTTACGATACGAATCGTGGCTGGAGCCTCACCATTTCCATCTGTCTCTGTCTCTTTTTTTCCGCATGCAGCAGTGGATACCGCCAAAACCGCCGCCATGGATAAACACACCACTCTCTTCATACTCTTCGTTCCATTCATGTTTCTATCACCCATCATCTTCTTCTCCTTCTCAATTTTTATTCTTTTACTGCCCCCATCGTGAGCCCTGATACAAAGTAGCGCTGCAAAAACGGATACATACAGATAATCGGTACTATACTTAACATCACGGTCGCCATCTGCAGGCTGAACGGGAAT
>JANFXS010000379.1 GCA_024460105.1 Anaerotignum faecicola | reverse complement strand
CGCCAGATAGATGGATTCCTCCACCGCGGAATTGCCGCCACCGATTACAATGACAGACTTATCTCTGTATTTGGCTCCATCACAGATAGCGCACCAGCTGATGGATTTCCCCGCAAAATCCAGTTCGTTCGGCACATGAAGCATGCGCGGTTTCGTCCCTGTAGCCAGAATTACAGCCAAAGCCCGGTACGATTTTCCTTCCCCGCATATCAATGTCTTTACGGTACCGCCGCCTTCTTCGCAGTCCTCTATCTCTATTTTTTCCACAGTAGCGTAATCGAATTCGATTCCAAGAGCCTGGGTATGCTCAAATACCTGCATCGCCAAATCCGCCCCGTTGACCGAGGCAAACCCCGGGTAGTTCTGGATTTCATATGTGTTGATGATCTGCCCTCCCGGTGCCAGTTTATCCAGCAAAAGGAC
>JANFXS010000378.1 GCA_024460105.1 Anaerotignum faecicola | reverse complement strand
GCATGGAAGAGCCGTCTACAATCACAAACTTGTCTTTCATTCAATATCCTTTCTAAAGCTGCTTATTGGTATCTCATTCCATTTATTTTCCGTCATACTTCCAGATCTGTACCTCTCCCGGGTAATCTTCGAATACACGCATAATGATGGCTTCTACAACGTCCCAGTCACCGCCTCCAAATCCACATCCCATTCCCTGCGGGAACGCGGCTGTCTCGTTCCTTCCCCGCACGGTTAAAAACTCACAGATCTCTTCCAACGCTTTTTCCAGGGCTTCATAGTCGGTGTAGACACCGGTTTTCCCGTAGTCGTCCTGGCCGTAAAGATTGGCAATCAGAAACCAGCGGCCGTCCTTTTCAACCGGCTGGGCTGATACCCGGCCTAACAGCTTCGCCGTCTTGCCGCCCACTTCCTCTGTCCACT
>JANFXS010000377.1 GCA_024460105.1 Anaerotignum faecicola | reverse complement strand
CTCTATCTCTGGTGGACGAATGTCGGACAAATGTCCGCCTTTTGTCCGGGGCGGAAAAAGTGCCTTGTTTTCCAGTCTTGCAGCCCGTTTCCGCTCGGCTTCGGTAGAGGACTGTCCTATCATCAGCTCAATGTCGGTCATATAGAAAGCCCCGCTGTCAAGCTGCTCCACAAGCCCCAACTGCCGGAAAATCTCTAAAGCCCTCTCAACCGTCCCTATCTGGTGGCGGGTCAGTGTCTCTATCATCTGCGCTGTGTAGGGGATATGCTCGTCAAGCTGCAATTTCCCGCCGTTTTTCAGCGATTTTAAGAACAGCTTCAAGAGGATATTGGAGTATAAAATCCCGTCTTTCATATCTTCCAGCAGCACAATGGAGTCGCTGTCAAAAAAGTTCTCTTTCAGCTTGAGGTAGTAATACTTGCG
>JANFXS010000376.1 GCA_024460105.1 Anaerotignum faecicola | reverse complement strand
CCGATTTTAATATCGATACGCCGCTTATCCATGGCCGTCACATTAGTCAGAGGAGAATTGGACAGTGTCCCGTTAGGGATTACAACCTGTTTGTTGTCCACGGTATTCAGGACCGTATAGACAAGACCGATGGTGTACACCGTCCCCTCTCCGTCTTTGGAGACAATATAGTCTCCCACCCGAAACGGTTTCATCATAAGAATCAGTACTCCGCCGGCAAAATTCGCCAGGCTGCCCTGAACAGCAAGACCCACGGCAATACTGGCCGATCCCAGAAGTGCTACAATGGAGGCTGAATTGACACCGATCTGCCCGGCAATGATAAAGCCCAGAAGGCAGTACATGGTGGCATTCAGTACAGAAAGCAGAAACTTTCTTAAACTGATCTCCATGTCCATCCTTGTAAAAGAACGGTTCAGCATAC
>JANFXS010000375.1 GCA_024460105.1 Anaerotignum faecicola | reverse complement strand
GAACTAGGCTGAAACGACACCAGCTAATGGGTATCTAATAACAGGTACCTGATCATGGCTGCCCGATAATGGCGCCTAATGACAAAGGAGAATAACAATATGAATCAGGAAACGATCGCTGCATTGGAAGAGATCATTCATAGTCGTTACAGTAATACTGCCGGCATGATTGTTTTAAAGAATGGAGAAACACAGTACGAAGGCTATTTTAACGGATGCACGGCTGACAGCTGCATCAACATTTTTTCGGTAACAAAAAGTATTATTTCTATCCTGATCGGCATCGCCGTCGACAGAGGAGAGATCCAGAGCGTCAACCAGAAGGTGCTGGACTTTTTCCCGGATTTCCCGGTTGAAAATTACAACGAAGGGGAAACAACGGTACGGAATATAACGCTTCGGGATCTGATGACAATGACTGCCC
>JANFXS010000374.1 GCA_024460105.1 Anaerotignum faecicola | reverse complement strand
CCGGCCAATACCGGCAATATCGGAAGAACCTGTGTGGCGACGGGGACGAAGCTTCATCTCATCGAGCCGTTGGGTTTCAGACTGAATGACAAGCTGATCAAGAGGGCCGGACTGGATTACTGGGATAAGCTGGATGTGACGGTTTACTGCGATTACCAGGATTTCCTGGAGCGGAATCCCGGAGCAAAGATTTATATGGCTACGACCAAGGGGCTGAAGGTATATTCTGACGTGGAGTATGAACCGGACTGCTTCCTGATGTTCGGAAAGGAGAGCGCCGGTATTCCGGAGGAGATTCTCCTGGAGAATCAGGAGCAGTGTGTGAGAATCCCCATGTGGGGAGATATCCGCTCTCTGAATCTGTCCAACTCCGTGTCGATTGTACTGTATGAGGCACTCAGACAGAACGGGTTTGAGAAGATGA
>JANFXS010000373.1 GCA_024460105.1 Anaerotignum faecicola | reverse complement strand
TACATTATCAATAAATCATTAATCCTTTTCCTTTTCCATATCTGGTTCCGTCCCTGTCATACAGAACCGTATATTCCTTCTTCCCAACTCGCACCCCTTCTAAGAGAACATAATCCCACTCCGGCGGAATCATCGGTTTAACGGCCAAAGATATTTGCTGCGGATCAAGCCCCAGAAGTCCTGTTATGATCAAATCACAGTACATAGAATGATTGTAGTCCTTTCCACGTTCATACCCTCCTTTTTCCGCTTTCCACCCGTCCTTTTTCAGAATTTCCCTGGATATCCATTCTCCGGTTTCCGGATCAGAATCCTCATCGATCCATGGAATTTTCTTCCCAGATTCCGTGATGCGGTGCTGGCTTTCAGCATAGATTTTAAGCGCTCTATGATAATCTTTCTCTGTCACAATCTCCTGATGGTAA
>JANFXS010000372.1 GCA_024460105.1 Anaerotignum faecicola | reverse complement strand
AGTTTCGCAAAAGCCGTAAAAGGCATGGTACATAACCGCAGCCTGCTCGCCATCATCGGAGCGGCGATCGTTCTCCTGCTTTCCATGCTGCTGTCTGGAAGCATGAATACGTATTTATACATGGATTACTTTAAGAGCAAAGAGGCCATGTCGCTGGCCGGTTTCTTCAGTACCGGTGCAACGCTGATTCTCGCACCGTTTTCAACTGCTATTTTAAAGAAGTTCGGCAAGAAAGAGGCCTCTGCAGCTTCCGTATTATTTGCTTCCGTGATTTACTTTATTCTGTTTTTCGTCAGGATTCAGAATCCCTGGGCGTTCTGCGTCATGATTGCTTTCGGCAACCTGGGAACAGGGCTTTTCAACCTGCTGATCTGGGCATTTATCACGGATGTAATCGATTACCAGGAGGTACAGACCGGAAGCCG
>JANFXS010000371.1 GCA_024460105.1 Anaerotignum faecicola | reverse complement strand
ACAAATGGTTCTGCCTTTGGGCGTTTCTTCATAACCCGTTGAAATGCCTGTATTGTTTCTCTACTTAATGGCACTTGTCTTATTCCGCTTTTCGTCTTAGGCGTTTCAATATAATAGCCCTGTTCCTTGCTCTTTAGTAACTGGTGGTCGATAATTACAACTTCATTCTTGAAATCAATATCAGCTACTGTCAGTCCGCACAGTTCCGAGATACGAAGTCCAGTCTTTAACAGTATCAGCACATCATCATAATGCTTGTGATACACATTGTCTGTCTTGATAAATGAGAGTAAGGTTTGTTCCTGTTCCTCTGTCAATACGACTTTCTCTTTGGTATCATTTTCTAGGACTTCACTTAACTTAAAATCAAAAGGGTTCTTCCTTACACAATCGTCTTGTATGGCGATATAGAATGACGCTTTTAAC
>JANFXS010000370.1 GCA_024460105.1 Anaerotignum faecicola | reverse complement strand
CCCAGGTAAAGCTTAAGAGTGCGGAATTATTCCGGATGCGGTCGTGATTGCCTGCGATGATGACGACGTGAACACCGGGTATCGTAGAAAACAGATAATTGACTTCTTTTAAATCCCTTGCCAGCGGCTGGCGGTGAAATAAATCGCCGGAAATAAACAGGCAGTCGGCTTCCAGCTGTCCCGCCTGTGCGACGGCTTTCGCGAAGGTATCTTTGATATCCTGGGAGCGTTCCTTGCTCCAGGGCTTATCGCTGTCCGGGCTCATGCCCCAGTGAACGTCTGCTATATGTACGAATTTCATAGTCATCACCTCATAGTCCCTCAGTTGTTTCCGGCGCCGTTTTTTTTATCCGGCTTTCCCAGTAAAGATACCACAAATTCCCTGCCGGAAAGGTAGGGAATTTGTGGTAGAATTCTAGAGTTCAC
>JANFXS010000369.1 GCA_024460105.1 Anaerotignum faecicola | reverse complement strand
AATATCCGGATAAGAAGCTGCGGGGTCTGATAACCAGCGGCGCTCTGACAAAAGACAACGGCGGACTGATTACCGGTTTTCCAAAAGACTTGGATCCCCACACCCTTCTTCCCAATGAGCTGGGAGCAGGTGTCTGCTCTGTAGCCGAGGTTGTAGACTGGTATGGAAAGGATCCCTATAATACTAAAACCTTCACAACGGGTCTTTGCTACGCGCTCTGCGGGGGACTCGACTGGTTTAGTGGAGCTATCCGGGACTTTACCTATCCGGTGCTTATGCTTCACGGAGAAAAAGACGGACTTGTAAGCGTAAAAGATACTTACGATTTCTTTGCGGAAGCGCCGTCCAAAGATAAACAGATGAAAATATACGGCGGTCTTTTCCACGAAATCTTTAATGAATACTGCCGCGATGAAGTGATTGGAG
>JANFXS010000368.1 GCA_024460105.1 Anaerotignum faecicola | reverse complement strand
CTTCTTTTCGCTTTCGCGGTATGCTTGGGTATCACCCCAGCGTTTCTTCGCTTCATTGGCGTACTTTTTCTTTGCTTCTTCTATCTCGTGCATATCAAATTCCTGAAAACTCATGGTATTTTCTCCTCTCATCATACTGTCCACCAGTCCGGTAAGCCGGCGCAGCCGCTCGATCTTCAGCAAAAGCAGCGACTTATGGACCGCAAGCGCTTCCTGGCGGTCATAGTCAGGCTTCGACAACATGTCCTTGATTTCCTTCAGAGGAAAATCCAGTTCCCGGTACAGCAAAATCTGCTGCAGCACTGCCAGCGCCTCTTCGTCGTAATAACGGTATCCCGCTTCCGTCGTGTCGGTTGGTTTGAGCAGTCCTATCTCATCGTAATAATGGAGTGTGCGCACACTGATATTCGTTAATTTTGCTGTCTC
>JANFXS010000367.1 GCA_024460105.1 Anaerotignum faecicola | reverse complement strand
AGTATACAGATAGGGCAGTGGAAAAATGGAGTTAATTCAGCTTCATTTTTCCACTGCCTTTTTCCTGGATGTTTCCGTATTGGAACGAAAAAAATCTAAAAAGATTGTGAAACATCAGATGACGAGATTGACTTTTTGCAGTGACTTCATTATAGTTAAGTCATTATGAGGAAAAGAGGCGTTTAACTTTATGATGAATAAATGGAGGGAAAAGTTCGCAGGATTTATGGTGGGCCGCTACGGGGCGGACCGCCTGGGTCAGTTTCTGATCGGTGTTTCGCTTTTCTTTCTTCTGATTGGAATCTTTGTCAGGAGACCATGGGTGGATATTCTGGCGTTTGCCTGCCTGATTCTCTGCTATTTTCGGATGTTTTCAAAAAATATTGGAAAACGGTACAAGGAGGAGCAGGTGTTTGAAGGACTCCGG
>JANFXS010000366.1 GCA_024460105.1 Anaerotignum faecicola | reverse complement strand
CAAGAATGAGACAACTCACCTGCCGTAGTTGGGGAGTTAGTAACAGTGTGAAAGTGCAGAAACTGAATCAGCTGATACGAGGCTGGATTAATTATTTCAAAATCGGAAGTATGAAGAGTTTATGTGCAGAATTAGATAACAACATACGATATAGACTGCGGATGTGTATCTGGAAACATTGGAAAACGCCAAAGAACAGAGCAAAGAACCTTATAAAGCTGGGAATACCAGCATGGTCAGCCTGGAAAACAGCATACATAAGCGGATATGCGAAAGTATGTAGAAGCTGGGATGTGCACCAAACAATTAGCAATGCCCGCCTCGAAGAATTCGGATTGATATCCATGAAAGACTATTACGTGAAACGAATAACATGTTAAGTTGATTGAACCGCCGTGTACCGGACGGTACGCCAGACTGTCTAACG
>JANFXS010000365.1 GCA_024460105.1 Anaerotignum faecicola | reverse complement strand
CGGTACACGACCCAGGCGAAGGAGCAGACTGTGGACTGCGAGATCGTGGAGCACAGCCAGGACCGGCTGAGACTGGTGGCGGACACCATGAAGCGCCTTGGAATCACTTCCTCCGTCATGGAAAGCAGTATGACTGCCGGGGAATATTTTTCCCTGAAGGAGTACTTAGGGGACCACAGGACCGTACTGGAGGATGAGTACTTCCTGGAACTGCGCATGGTGAAGGACGAATGGGAAACAGAAGCCGTAAGGGAGGCCATCCGGCGCGCCGAGGCGGGCTTTGACCGGCTGATTCCCAGGCTGAAGACCGGCATGACAGAAAAGGATTTAGCGGATGAACTTCATTATCTGGTGAACCGGGAGGGCGCCGAGGCCATGAGCTTTGGAACCATTGTCGCCTCCGGGGCGAGGGGAGCCATGGCGCACG
>JANFXS010000364.1 GCA_024460105.1 Anaerotignum faecicola | reverse complement strand
CTTTTGAAGGATCTCCAAGAAGAACTTCGACCTCAGCAGGGCGGAAAAATTCAGGATTTACAGTTACAATGGTTTTTCCGGTGGCCTTGTCGATACCGTTTTCTGTTATTCCGCTTCCATGCCATTCCACATCGATTCCTGCATAGCGGAAAGCCGTTTCTACAAATTCGCGGACGGTTCTCGTCTCATTGGTTGCTATCACATAGTCATCAGGCGTATCCTGCTGCAGCATCAGCCACATGGCTTTTACATAATCTTTGGAATGTCCCCAGTCTCGTTTGGCGTCAAGGCTTCCAAGCTCTACGTGATCCAAAATACCAAGCTTGATACGGGCTACGGCGTCTGTGATTTTTCTGGTAACAAATTCCAGGCCACGGCGCTCGCTTTCATGATTGAAGAGAATGCCGCTGCAGGCAAACATATCATA
>JANFXS010000363.1 GCA_024460105.1 Anaerotignum faecicola | reverse complement strand
CTGCCTCAGCGAACGTATTCTCAATCTGCCTCATCATCGCTTCTATTCCACTGCGAAGTCGATTTAAATATTCTCCGTCAGGCACATCCGCCTCCGGGCACCCCCTTATTTTCCACATATTCCACCGGTCATACAGAGTTTGAAGCCTTTCCCCAAATTCGTCCGCCAGCCTTTCGTAGTCTGCCTCCTCCATCTTCCCTCCTTTCCAGTTTGGGCATACCAAAGCTTCCAGTTTCTCATCGCTGATAATAAAGCCGCATATAAACCCACTTCTTTGCACGGTGCAGCCATAACGGTAGCGTCCACTCAGCCTTCCTTCTGTTTCCTCTTTTTTATTCAGATCAATATTGTGGCAGTTCCTACACGATTGTTTTTTCATTTGGTCCTCCTTCTTTCGTTATACGGCCGTAATGTACGTATAACGAAA
>JANFXS010000362.1 GCA_024460105.1 Anaerotignum faecicola | reverse complement strand
CCCGCGGCCTGCCCTTTCCAGAAAATCCGGTCCGACCGCCAGCTGATCCCGGCTCTCCCCCGGAAACAGCCGGTAAGAATACTCACTCATCCAAAGCCTGCTGCTCTCTGCACATCGAAGCACCCGTTCAATCACCGCACGGTCTCTGCTCTGGCGGCGATGATTGAACATCATGCCGTTATGATCATCGATACACACCATGACTATCATCTTATTCGCTCCCTTAATCGTTTATGCTGTTCTGGCTCACCGGATGCCTGATTACCGTCTTCATACGCTCCCGTGGAACCTTCCTCGGGTCACTTAAGTATATCGGAAGCTTCGACGAGGAACCGGCAACCGTTGCGAAGATGGACCGCTATCTGGAAGAACACGGTTATGTGAACGATTTCTCCGAGACTCGGCGTCACCATGAGATATACTTAAG
>JANFXS010000361.1 GCA_024460105.1 Anaerotignum faecicola | reverse complement strand
GCACCGCGGATGACAGCTTCTTTGTAGCCTATAACATGCATTGGGAGCCGCATGAATTCGATTTGCCGAATCTGCCGAAGAAGCAGAAATGGTATATTGTGTTTAACACGGACGATAAGGAATTTAACGGTATGTATCAGGAGAGGCCGGGCGATGGAGAAGATGTGGAGAAGAAAGGCGGAATGCCGGTGATGGAGACCAGGCAGTTTGAGGTGCCGCCCAGGACGATTGTGGTGTTTGTAGGGAAATAAATACTTGTGGCCCTGTCTGTATGGACGGGGCCACAAGTTTATTGCAGTCTGCGAAAACTGTTTTTATGGATGTTTATTTAATAACTGAGCCTCGATACTCAAAACATCCGGTAGTATAAGCTTAATCCCCTTGCGTTGGAGTGCAAGTACCCGTTTTGCCTTTTGTAATAGTTCCC
>JANFXS010000360.1 GCA_024460105.1 Anaerotignum faecicola | reverse complement strand
CCATGGTACACTCCCTGAAACGGTATGAGTACATAAAAAATGTGGCAGACCATTCGGAAACCCTGACTGTAAACCAGTTAAAAGACATGCTTCTGTCTCCCTATCCGGATGGCCTCTGCTGTCACTGCTATAAAGATTTCTTTGGTACAACAAAAAGCATGATCATTGATCCGGTGGATGGTATAATAGATTTATGCTGGGGCGGACGGGCGGAAAACGGGTGGCATGCGTATCGGATAAGCGAACCGCTCCCCACCAGGGAACACGACGTATCCATCACCTGTGAGCCCGCTGCTCCCACCATGTTTCGTTTCGATCCAAATCCGTTCGCATAGCCCCATGAAACTGAAATGACCGGTGATCCGGCCGAATCCTATAAAAGAAATAAGGAGACTGACCATGGACTATTTAAAAGCGCTGGAGCGCGC
>JANFXS010000359.1 GCA_024460105.1 Anaerotignum faecicola | reverse complement strand
AAAAAATTGATACTTTTCGTCTGTTCTGAATCCCCACAAACCTTGATAAAACATTTCATCTATATCATCATGTTCTAACTGTATTTCTATCTTTTCCTCATCTTCTCCCATTGACCTTCTCCACTTTTCTGAGTTTTGAGTATATGTAACTATGCATATTATCATTTGAATTATACCATGGCATATAAACAATAAATCATACAATGATTTTATTACATACGCTTACTGCTATTACTACTGAAGTAGTCAAGCAGGATACGGCTATCTTTGACATACATCTCCCTCAGATTACCATATATTTATATAACTCATCACATTTTTACATTTTCAGAGCATAGTTAGCCTTTTATACTGCTAATGAAGTCCACTTATAGCCTTTTTCACTAAGCATAGCTTTCATCAATGCCGTACCTATCCACATAAATAGA
>JANFXS010000358.1 GCA_024460105.1 Anaerotignum faecicola | reverse complement strand
CAAACACACCTACCATCAGAGTGTCCGGCATCAGTCTGCGGCACGCTTCCACCCCCACTAAATTTGCCGGATTATGAAGCGGAGCGAGATCGTTGCACTCCGTCATGGCCTCAATTACCTCGTCATTAATCACCACGGAACCGGTGAACTTCTCTCCGCCATGAACCAGACGGTGGCCAATGACGCTGATTTCCTGAAAATCCTTTAAGACACCCTTTTCCGCATCTGCCAGCATATCTAAAAGCGTATGGACCGCCTGTGTATGATTCTCCATCGGAACCGATTCCTTCAGGGGAAATGCCCGTATGCGTCCTGTATGTGAATATTCCATCTATCCCGATCGGCTCACATACCCCCTTCGCAAGCACGTCCTCGGTCTCCGGATCTATAACCTGGAATTTCAGCGACGAACTGCCGCTGTTGATCAC
>JANFXS010000357.1 GCA_024460105.1 Anaerotignum faecicola | reverse complement strand
GGAAGATATAGTTTCCAGATGAGCGAAAGTGTCAATGGGAAGTTGAGAAAAAAGGTGAAGAAACCTAATGGATATTAGATCGAGTCTTAAAAGCATGATTAAGTTGCCAGATAAGGAGGAGGTAAAATAAATGGAAATCCCAGAAAAACTTAATACTGTTTTTTTACATGAAATGTCAGCGAAATTAACCAACGCAATTACCGAATGTATGATATCTAATCAAATGACATTGGAGTGTCTTGAGTTGGCTTGTAATGAAGTAAAGGAAGTTTATAAGAAAAATGCAGTTATAAAGAAAGCTGACTAATGCCGGTACCAGTAGGACAACCCCACATCACAGGAAGGAGGGTGAGAGAAGATGACTAAAAGAAAAAATATCACTCCTTGTAAGAAAGTAAACATCTTAGGAAGGAAGCGATATTCGGAAA
>JANFXS010000356.1 GCA_024460105.1 Anaerotignum faecicola | reverse complement strand
TGCCAAGAAAATTTCATCCCTTATTCTGAAAGGTGAAAAAATACCTTTAGTAACAAGGCTTGAAGTATCTGGCGGTATTCCTAAGGAAATAAACTTATATTCCCCGGGAAATGACAATGGGACGGGATTTGTTATTTCCCCTTTTAAAGAAAATCCTTTTTTGAATACGCTCCATTTAATTCCGAAAAACGCGGCGGTCGGCATAGGATGCCGGAGGAGCGCAAGCGTTTATGATATAGAAAAAGCCGTATTTTCCGCGCTTGAAAGAAGTAACATCGACTTTTTGGCAGTTAAAAATATAGCGACCATAGATATAAAAAAGATGAAAACGGCCTGCTTGAATTTTGCGGAAAATATGATATAAAACCCGTATTCTACAGCGCGGAAGAATTGAAAAATGCTGAGGGCGTTTTCTCCCATTCCGATTT
>JANFXS010000355.1 GCA_024460105.1 Anaerotignum faecicola | reverse complement strand
CACGATTTCTGGGAATTCGTCTGTGTGGACAAGGGAGTGATTGACGTTGTGGCCGGTGAGAAACGGATTCCTTTAAAACGCGGGAATATTATTTTCCATCAACCGGGAGAATTTCATAACATTATTACCAACGGCGAAGTGGCGCCGAATCTGGTGGTCATCGGATTTGAGTGCCATTCCCCCTGCATGAAGGCGTTTGAAAGGAAGATACTCACTGTATCGGAGACAGAACGGGAACTGCTGGCGAGAATTATCATAGAAGCCCGCAATGCGTTTTCCGGTCGGATGGACGACCCATATCAGGAAGAACTGGTACGGAATCCTTCTCCCCTTGCATTCGGAGCTGAACAGATGATCGCCAACTACTTGGAAGAACTGATCATTCATCTCTACCGAAGATACTTCGAAAATCCCGGGCAGTTTAAAAC
>JANFXS010000354.1 GCA_024460105.1 Anaerotignum faecicola | reverse complement strand
AAATGCGACACGACAGGAAGTTATGACAGCACTGAAAAATGCACAATGCCAAGATATTCTGGAAAAATTGCCTAATAGTGTAGATACCATAATTGGCATCTAAAAGCTTTTTTAAGCGTTTGAGGCGTAAAGTTCTTCCCCTGGGCTATACATTTCTTAACCGCATAGGGATTCTCTCCTATTATTGCGGCTATATTTGCCTGCGGTTCGCCTGCGTCGATTAATGCCATGCACTGCAGCATAATCCTGAATTGCCGCGAAATCATGCCAAGTATATTTACAGGCTCCTCTCTGGCCATAATCAGATTTTTGTATATTTCAACTGCAAGCCCCGTTTTTCTTGTCCCAATGGCGTCAACCAAATCAAAAAACTTTGGACTCAAGGCTTTTGGCACATATTTCATCAATGTCTTTCTCTTTTATCTCAG
>JANFXS010000353.1 GCA_024460105.1 Anaerotignum faecicola | reverse complement strand
ACCGGCCTTTGATAAAATGCTGCCTCCGGTGGTCGACTTCGAATTTTATGGCGATAAGAAAGTTAATCCTCCTGATCAAGAGGCGGTTTGTACACAGCTGGAGGTGATGCTGCAAGGGCTTGAAGCGTATTATGGCGTAAAACCGGTGATCTATGCGACGGAAGATACTTTGCAGTTTTATCTGGAAGGGCGATTTGAGGAGTATCCCCTCTGGATCAGAAACGTGGTAAAGAAGCCGGATACCGGTAACCGCGACTGGCTGTTCTGGCAGTATACGAACCGGAAGCGGCTGGATGGATACGAGGGAGATGAGACGTATATCGATGTCAATGTGTTTTGCGGCAGCCGGGCCGATTGGGAGCTCTGGTCAGGGAATTTTAAAATGGAGTGAAATTTACAGGATGGGCTGTGAATGTTTCCGCTATGAG
>JANFXS010000352.1 GCA_024460105.1 Anaerotignum faecicola | reverse complement strand
GCGTATTTCGTCCATAAGACTATATTGTTTCAATTCCGTCCAACTGTCAAGAGTGTAACGGGCTATTTTTACAGCATCAGCTTTATCCGATTTCACTTTACGGAGAGAATTGTCTCCGAAATCCTTAATGAGTTTAGGATTTATGGCAGTCACAAAAAGACCTGCCAGAGAGAGTTCACGGGCCAGAGGCTTGTAATAGTGGCCGGTGTGCTCCATAACGATGCGGGATTCCCCTTCGATGGATTTGATCTGTTGAATCAGAGATTGGATGTTACCAGATGTATGCTTGATTTCAAAGGGCGAGGAAACAATTTCCCCATAAGGGCGAAGAATAGCGGCCATGCTTTTGCCTTTGGATACATCAATACCAACTGCGTTCCTGTTCATAAATTTGTCACTCCTTAAGATTATTGCAATGGATAAGTACC
>JANFXS010000351.1 GCA_024460105.1 Anaerotignum faecicola | reverse complement strand
CGGCCTGACAGATTATAAACTCTGTCAGGCCGCCTCCATTTTTGATATTGCTTTTTAACTATTTACTTTTCTTCTTCCTTCTTCCTATTGCTCAACACTGTAAACGCTGCCAACAAGAATCCAGAAAGCAGTGCTGCTAATCCTGCATGTGCTCCTGCGCGATCACCGGTCTTTGGAAGACCTGCAAGCGGTACGTTGCCATCATCGATCAGAACTAAGTTGTCTGTCGGGCTGCCCTCAGGTAAATTCGCCAACGGTACTTCGCCCGGTTCAATCGTTACAGTTCCAGGACCTCCCGGAACGTATGGCTTATTAGGATTCGGAGTATCTCCGCCTCCGCCGCCGTTATCACCTCCGCTGCTGCCTGACGTTACTCTAAGAGTACCTGCCAGATAAGTGATGTGATAATTAGCTGTAACTTCCTCATCA
>JANFXS010000350.1 GCA_024460105.1 Anaerotignum faecicola | reverse complement strand
GACAATGGAGTGGAAGCAGGAAACGGACATGGAAATCAAAGGCTCAAGGGCCTGTGGGGTACTGGCGGCGGATCAGTTTTATGTGGTCTACAATACAATGGGAAACCTGATGAAATGGACACCAAAAATAGAACGGAATTTAAAAAGCCGTCTGGAGATACGTCTTAGAAAGTGCAGGCAGATTTTACCGGGCGGTGCCATTATCATGGGAGTCGGTATGGAGATGGTACAGAGAATATTAATCAGTGACGGAGGACTGAAGGGGAACCTCTTTTCTTTAGATGATGTGTATGAGAGTTATTACTATATTCCCTTTTATGCAGAGGCGGCTATTCAACTGAGACTATTAGGCAGTGAAACCGATGGGGTTAGGTTTTACCGCTTTTTGTGTGGCGCGTTAAAAAGCGTGAATAATGACCGATTCTCACC
>JANFXS010000349.1 GCA_024460105.1 Anaerotignum faecicola | reverse complement strand
CGGACGCGCTTCGCCCACTCCACCTTTCCTTCGTCAGGCTGAAGCTTTCCGGTAATAATATTCATAAATGTGGATTTGCCTTCACCGTTAGCTCCGATTAAACCGATATGCTCTCCCTTTAAAAGACGGAATGACACGTCGTTAAAGATGGCACGGTCGCCAAATCCATGTGTCAGATATTCAACATTTAATATGCTCATTCGTAAACTCCTCAATCTTCTTATTTCTTAACCCATTTTACATGACAACCGCCGTTCTTGCAAGGGGAAAGAAGCCACTAAGTTTCGGTTGTCAAAATCGGCAAAAACGTTTATGATAGATGGTAGGTCTTTAAGTCAATAAATTTAAACGAAAGGATTTTATTTATGTACATATACACCTGGTATCAGTGGCTTCTCTTTTTCTTCCTCTACTGCTTCATTGGATGGAT
>JANFXS010000348.1 GCA_024460105.1 Anaerotignum faecicola | reverse complement strand
AGGGAGTAGGCGATATTGTATCCGTACACGATGTTGATGCGTAAAAACAGAAAATCGGCAGGAAGGAAGAAAGTATATGGAAAGATATGAAGCCATTGGTTCCATTGAAACATTTGGCCTGGTATTTGTTCTGGAAGCCGCGGATGCGATGTGCAAGGCGGCCGATGTGGAACTGATCGGATATGAGAATGTAGCTTCCGGATACATATCCGTGCTGGTGCGCGGCGATGTGGGAGCATGTAAGACAGCGGTAGAGGCCGGAGTAAAGGCCGTGGAAGCCATGGGAGCCGAGGTTTACAGCTCCGTTGTAATCCCGCGGCCCCACCCGGATCTGGAGAAGATCATCACACGTTACTCCTTAAAGAATCTTCTGCCGGCGGAGTAAGGAAAGGAAGCGTAGACAATGCGTTTTGTTGATAAAGACCTGCTC
>JANFXS010000347.1 GCA_024460105.1 Anaerotignum faecicola | reverse complement strand
GAGGCCGGAAGCATGTCAAACAGGTTCTGCACCGTCTTGTTGCTGCCCGGATGCGGCGGACGGATCAGCACATTCCCATCCATGTCCACCACGTAGGAAAAGCCCGCGTCGTGATAGAATGAGACGGTAAAGCTGTCCACAATCTCTCCCACATCGTAGGACTTTAAAAGATACCCTGCGGTTCCATCCTTAAGCACTGCTTTTCTGTACAGGTTAAACTCGTTGACCCCGTTGGCACTGCAGATATGGGGATCAATAATCCCCTGTTCCCCGGAAGCACTGGCCAGAAACTCCGCAGCTGCCGTGTCACCGGGATTCCCTTCCGGAAAAATACGGCCGTCTTCCAGATAGAATGAAATTCTGCCGTCCACACGGTCATAACTGCTGATCAGCACGTTCAGCTCCTCCTGCTGGCCGGCGTCGTACTGGT
>JANFXS010000346.1 GCA_024460105.1 Anaerotignum faecicola | reverse complement strand
GTAAAATGCTCCACAGCAGTTCCCGGCACAGACTCATAGACGAACATGCCGTTGCGCTCCAGTTTCGTAATCTCATAAAATGTCTTCACTTTATATAAATCGCCATCGTGCTCAAAATCCTGTAATTTTGACTTTGTGCTTAATTTGTAATTACCAAAACTGATTGTTCCATCCTGCTCTGTGCGGATTAATTCTTCAATTACCGGCATCTGTACGCCCTCCTAGTATTCTTGTTTACTTATCCTTTTTGCGAAGCGCTCTGTAACGATTTCGCTTGTCATCATTATACACGAAATCAAATCAAATGGCTAGCACAACATTGTATAAATTCCTGTAAATTCTGCACCCGCTATTTACGCCAGGGGCTCGTATGCGAAGCTAGACGCAGGGTCCACTGTGCCGTCACTTCGCAGGCGGGCCCCTGACGCAAA
>JANFXS010000345.1 GCA_024460105.1 Anaerotignum faecicola | reverse complement strand
CACCGATGAATGCCATTCTCGGTATGGCAGCAATTGCGGAGCAGTATGCCGGGGATCCTGAAAAAGTGATAAACTGTATGAAAAAAATCTCGTATTCTTCCAAGCATTTGCTGGCGCTGATCGATGAGATCCTTGATATGTCAAGGATTGAAAGCGGCAAGATGCTGCTTGAAAATAAGATTTTTTCACTGTCGGGCATGCTGGAAGGCATTGTATCTATGTTTCAGGAGCAGTTTAAAGGAAAAAAACTTTCGTTTAACATGGAGAAACGCAGTATCAAACATGACAGCCTCATTGGAGATGAATTCCGCCTCAGCCGTATATTGGTGAATATATTGTCCAATGCCATAAAATATACGCCGGAACAGGGACAAATTGTATTCTCTGTAACGGAGCTTCAGGCAGGCAAAGAGGGATATGTCAGATATCAG
>JANFXS010000344.1 GCA_024460105.1 Anaerotignum faecicola | reverse complement strand
CCGTAATGAGCAGGGCAATTCCCGGCGGCATCCAGATCCAGAGCCGTTTGGAAAGAACCGTGATCGACTGGGCGTCATAAAGCATGTTGCCCCAGCTGGCCCCCGGCGGCTGTACGCCCATTCCCAGGAAGCTTAACGATGATTCCATCAGGATTGCACTGGCCATCTGAAAGGTGATGGCAATCAAAATCGGGGCGAAGGAGTTGGGCAGAATATACCTGGTGATGATCTTATAATTAGAAGTACCGATCGCCCTTGCAGACTCCACATATTCCTTTTCCGAGACAGAAAGCACATTGGCATAAATCAGTCTGGCGAACTGAGTCCAGCCCAGCACACCGATTACAATGGTAACGGACCAGATGGACGGCCCGATTACCGCCACCAGAACCAGGATTAATACGATGGAAGGGAAGGACATGAAGATATCCG
>JANFXS010000343.1 GCA_024460105.1 Anaerotignum faecicola | reverse complement strand
AAAACAATGCTTCCAGCCATCGCCAGAAGCAGACTCGCCACAATGATTTTTGCATCGGTAAATGTATAGGGATTCCAGATGCTGTCCCATGAGATAAGCTTTGTAATGCTGTTAAACATAGTTTTAAAGTCTCCTGTTCTCCGGCAGAAATAATCTGATAAATACCGGGTAAAGATAGCTGGCACCGAATGTCCCCAGTTTCTTCGGCCCCGATACACTCCCTTCCGCATCCATCAGCTCCAATGCCTTATGAAATGCAATCATCACCGTTGCCTTCGTAATGGACTTTTCTTTCCGGCTGATGAACATCTCACCGCTGTTTGATCCGTCCCTGCGTTTTTTTATTATGTAAGAAAACTTAAGTCCCTTGCTGGTACAGAATGGATACCCTTCAAACTGAATGATGGTATTCCACAGCAATTCATCCACCTCAG
>JANFXS010000342.1 GCA_024460105.1 Anaerotignum faecicola | reverse complement strand
GGCCTTCTTTTTTGTTGTCCAGATTCCGATCACCTCTCCGCGGTATACAACCGCCCCCGGATTGGTCACCAGCTTCCAGATCTGCTTCTGAAGCGCTTTATCGGGTTGGAGGACCGCGCGGTCACGCTGGTCCAGGTAAGGATCGTGCCCTCCGAGCAGCAGGAGATCCCTCTGCAAATCTCCCGGGTGATTCCCGGTAAAAGAGGCCGGAGCAAAGAGGCGTTCCCTGTCCTCTGACAGGATAAATGCCTTTTTTCCGAAGACTGTGACAGGCTCCATTTCTTCTGAAATGGTGTTCCAAATACGCCGCCCCTGTTTGCCGGAGCAGCCCAGCCAGCCTGCAAACATATCGGCGGTCGCTGGTCCATAGCAATGTAAGTATTTTCGGACCAGCTTTTTTTGGGCAGCCCTCTCCCCCCGGATCGTGATGCCCAA
>JANFXS010000341.1 GCA_024460105.1 Anaerotignum faecicola | reverse complement strand
AACCGGAATGGCAAGCACCAGATTGATCACGCCGCCCTTAAGCCACCATGCCATACCGAAGAGCTCCGTGTTAAATATGATAAATGGAGCGATAAGATAATGGACAAACGCGGATATCTCCGAATATTTGTCGAGTTTCATTTTGATCATGGGCAGTACGTCAATTACTCCGGCCGCAATGCCGATCAGCAGAGTCAGTAAAAGTTCTTTCAATTTTAATCCCTCTTCCTTTATTTTGATTATTTATGCTGTTTCAAATTCACCTCCTGTAAAGTTAGACAACAGAGATGTACGTGTGTGACAGGAAAATAAAATATTTTACAGGGTTGCGTCCCATAGAGAATAAAGAGTATACTTAGTAAAATACATCGAAGTAAAAATATGATACGGAGGTTCTATGTACAGTCAATTTATCAATTATTTAAAGGAAAAACC
>JANFXS010000340.1 GCA_024460105.1 Anaerotignum faecicola | reverse complement strand
CGCGGGACTGCTGTCCGCCTGCTCGCACGGCCAGACTGCAGAGGCCGCGAAAACGGACCGGTCTTCCGCAGAGGTGCCGCAGACTGCGGAATCCTTTACGGTATCTGCGTCTAAGAATCCTGTTTCCGCCGGAGAGACGGAAATCGCCGAAATGGAGAGCACTGAAATGGAGAGTGCTGAAACGGAAAACACGCTGGATGATAGCCGTATCATTGCCGGACAGAGCTTCGACGTTACATGGAAAAACTGGGGAGAGGTCCGTTTTATCTCCTATGCGCCGCCAGCGGATCATGTTCATGATGATGTGATATTCTATTTGAGTAAAAATAATGAAATAGTATATGAATTTCCGAAGGCGTGGCCTGAAGGCTCCTCACCTTGGACCTTTGAATCGGTGGATATGGTATCATTTCGGGATATTGACGGTGACGGATA
>JANFXS010000339.1 GCA_024460105.1 Anaerotignum faecicola | reverse complement strand
AACTCGCTGGAGTGATGGTCGAACCAGAGGCCGCAGCCTTCTACAAAGGGGACATTTGCCAGACAGTCATCCTCCGTGATCTCGACGAGACCATCCTGCAGATCCTTCGGATGTGCAAATTTCCAATGGTCGATGACGCCTGCTTCCTTTAGAAGCGCACCGCAGACGAGACCATCAAAGTCAGAACGTGTTACTAATCTCATAGTTTCATTTCCTCCTGCTTTTGACATTTTCGTACACTTTTTGTAATTACTGACTCTATCATATCACTTTTGAAGGCGGTTGAACAGTCAATAAATTTTTGAACGGGAGCCGGGTTTTGTGAAGATATGCTTGACAAGGTTTCGTTCATACGATAATATTAATATCGCAACAGAAACAACAGGAAACAGAATAACAATTGAAAAGTACGTAATATCCCTTATTGAATAAGGG
>JANFXS010000338.1 GCA_024460105.1 Anaerotignum faecicola | reverse complement strand
GGACGTTGAGGAAGTATATTTCGGAGAAAACGGGATTATTGAAAATGCCAAAGAAGGTTCGTATATAATTGATATGACTACGACAAGCCCCAAACTTTCCGAGAGATATTTGAAGCGGCGGCCGCAAAGGGGCTCAAAGCTCTTGACGCTCCCGTAAGCGGTGGAGATATCGGAGCGGAAAAAGGAACCCTTCCAATTATGGTGGGCGGCCGTAAAGAGGACTTTGACGCATGCGCCGATATATTTGGGGCAATGGGTACAAATATTAGGTATGAAGGAAAAGCCGGAAGCGGGCAGCATGTAAAAATGGCGAATCAGATTGCCATTGCAGGCACCGTATGCGGCGTAGCCGAAGCGGTAAGCTATGCGAAAGTCATGGGCGTAGATGTAACTATTATGCTTGATACAATTTCAAGCGGCGCGGCCGGCAGCTGGC
>JANFXS010000337.1 GCA_024460105.1 Anaerotignum faecicola | reverse complement strand
CCGGTCTTTTTCCCCTCCTCGAGAACGTACCGGAGCGTCTCCACATTATCCACCGGCGGCTTCGTATTCGCCATACAGACAACCGTCGTAAAACCGCCTTTTGCCGCAGCGGCAGCGCCGGTATGAATATCTTCTTTATACGTAAGTCCCGGATCCCGGAAATGGACGTGTACATCCACAAGTCCCGGCGCCGCAACAAGTCCCCGGCCGTCGATGACCGTATCAAATTTATCCTCCGGCTCCGCGCACTCTCCAACGCGAAGAATGGTTCCGTCCGAAACAGCGATGTCCCCAATCCTGTCGAGTCCATTTCCCGGACTCACAATCCGGACATTTTTTATCAGCATCCTCATGCCGTACCTCCTTATCATGAGCACTCCGCCCAGCCATTTACCGGCTTCACAGACTGCCCTGTTTCTCTTCTTTTTTCGAAAAC
>JANFXS010000336.1 GCA_024460105.1 Anaerotignum faecicola | reverse complement strand
TCCACATAGTCGACAGCGTTTACGATAACTTTTCCGAAATCCTTTACAGCCGTGAGTTTTTCGGCGATTTTCTCAATTTCAAGATCTCTTAATTCTTCAAGGGAAATATACGTCATGTCCTCCGCTTTAAAAGCTCCCTTTGACTTTTCCTCACAGTATTCGCCAATGTGGCTTGAAGAATATCCGAAAGACTTATCCTTTGCAAATTCCGTAAGCCCTGCCGGCGTAAGCATATCGCCTTCTTTTACATAATGTATGTTGTTTATTGTAAAACGCCCGCCTTCTTTAAAGAATGGGAACATTATTTCCCCGTCGATTTTCCTGCCTGTAAGCTTCTCCGTTTCTTCTTTAAGAAGCATAGGCTCCAGCAGATAATGCCCCCTTAAAGTCGAATCGCTGCGGCTTATCAAAATATAGTCTTTTCCCGTCGCTTTAG
>JANFXS010000335.1 GCA_024460105.1 Anaerotignum faecicola | reverse complement strand
GCGGTCTCTGCCGCCATCGATAAAATGACCGGAAAATCACCGTTTAAGGGCAGATACAATGAAACGGTATTCTGCGGCCGCTGGGATACCAGAATTTAATCAGAACCAGTCTTTTTCCTGCACTCCCGGTCTCCGGGGAAGGAAAGCTGCAATAGAAAACTCCCCTGTCGGAATGGATTCCATTCAAACGGCAGGGGAGTTTTTCGTATTACGATTTCAGTTCCTTTACAGTCAGACCATTTTCGCGGCCCTGCTTCCTCCAGCCGATATGAGCGGCGGCTATGTAGAGCGGGCGGGGAATGGAGAGGGAGAAGAAGCGATCGTTCCCCTTTTCAAGGCGCTCGATGTTTGCGGCCATATCTGTCAGGGCAGCGCCCAACGGTTTTTTCGGCCCCTTTGCCAGGGGGACGCCTTTTAAATGGGCCAGCATGCCCCC
>JANFXS010000334.1 GCA_024460105.1 Anaerotignum faecicola | reverse complement strand
CTTCTTTGGAGACCATAAAATCGATAAATGCAGCCGCTTTGTCCTGGTTCTTGCACGCGGTGGTGATACAGGTCATCATGCCGTTTTTTCCCTGTTTGTTCAGTCCTCTTGCGCCACTCGGCCCTTCCGGAGGAAGTCCGTAGCTAATGGAAGCATCGGGATACAGTTCTTTTACGCTGTTTTCATGACGCGTTACGTGGCGGAACAGAGGTGCAAGCATGGCTCCGCTCTTTCCCTGATAGAATTTCTCTTCCTTCTTCGACTGGTCATTCAGCATCAGTTCCGGATCAACTACCTTCGAATCCCACAAATCCTTGATATAATGCATGGCAGGAATGAAGGATGGATCTTCAAAAAATGGAATGATCTCTCCGTTTTCATTCAGAGAATAATCGGCATATGGAAGGCCGTAGGCGAAAAATACCCAGTCAAACGG
>JANFXS010000333.1 GCA_024460105.1 Anaerotignum faecicola | reverse complement strand
ATACTTTGGCGCAGCCCTTGAAGAATGACGAAGTGCTTTACCTGTGCTTTGGATGCCCCCAGACACCGCAAAAGGCCGTAGAATTGAACCCGTTCCAGAACATTTGTGTTAAAGCTGGCAGCAATCATTACTGCACCGGCAATCAGTACCAAAAGGACAAGAAAGCCTGCAACGATGTATAGGGACTGCATTGTACTGTTCTCACTTTGCCCCATCAATCCGAGGAGCGCCGTGTTTTCGCTCACCTGACTGTCTGAAAGGCCATATTGCGTTTTTATTTCCTTTATGGCTGCCTGAATGTTTACGCCATCTTTAAACTGAACGCGAAAAGTAGTTCCATCTTTGGCATTTTCGTCTGCAATTTGGCGAAAACCGTCCTCGGTCAATACCATGCCATATACATCCGCTTTCAGCAAACTTCCCATATCGGCAAGGA
>JANFXS010000332.1 GCA_024460105.1 Anaerotignum faecicola | reverse complement strand
CAAATGTAATCCTCAACCTTTCCGCAAGCAACGAGCTTGCAGCTAAAAATGATTACAGGTGCGCTCTGGCCGCACATCAGTCTGCGGGAACAATAAGCGCATATATTTATTCTTCCGCCGGAATAGGAGAAAGCACCCAAGACGTTGTTTTCAGCGGTCACAGCATGATATGCGAAAACGGCGTTATGTTGGAAGAAACTAAGAGGTTTTCAAAAGAAAATCAACTTATATGTGCCGATATAGATCTCGAATCGATCTGCAACGACAGGAAAAAGAACACCTCATTTATGACTCCTGCATACTCACAAAAACAATACAGAAATATTTATTTTGATATAAGCGAAAGCAAAATCGAAACGCTTAAACGTCCGTTAACTCAAACGCCGTTTGTTCCGGCCGACAATGAAAAATTAAGCGAACGGTGCAAAGATATTTT
>JANFXS010000331.1 GCA_024460105.1 Anaerotignum faecicola | reverse complement strand
GAAAGGGACACCCCGGTATATGAATGGTATACACGGTGCGGAAGGGAACGAATCAAAGCGATATCTACCAATATATTTGCACATGGAAAAAATGAATTTTGGATTCGTACCGATGGTGTCTGTAATATCCGCACCCCAAAGGGTTACAGACGGGCTGGCAATCTTCCTGGATATCCGGGCGCGCAAGCCAATACCATTACCGAATATTTAAAGCAGGACGGATTTTATGCAGTCAATGATGGGAGATACATTTATGTTTCAAGGTAAGCGGGAGGAAGAGAACCGATGGTATGTAAATTTAAGAGCCGACTGTATGTAAACCCGGGGAATGGTTATACCGTGGCTGAATACAGCAGTATGGAGCTGGATTGTATTCCAAGTGAAGCAGTCATATCCAATTATGGAACAGAGGTGACGTTCACTGCATTTGGAAAAGA
>JANFXS010000330.1 GCA_024460105.1 Anaerotignum faecicola | reverse complement strand
AAAAAATACAAGATAACCACGGGGATCATAGACGCGTATCTTTCGAGCAAGCTTCAGTCCGTCCATCTCTGCTTTCAAATCAATATCAAGGAAATAAAGGCCCACAGAATCAGCCATTTCTAAATGTCTCAGAAGCTCTTCAGGTTGTGTTGTCCAACAATACAATTCCATATCCATATCATGCATCATCAAATACTTTTTAATAATATCCTTCCAACGCTTCAGTTGTACATCATCATCCTCACACAAGTAAATATTTATCATAGTTTTCCCTCATCAACCAGGATTCTCTATTGTCAGGCACTGTGTAAAAAATGGTTCTTTAAAATTGGTATCCCAGATAACATTTGAATACTTTTCCAAAAGCTCTGTAGCATTAGCTAACCCGATTCCCCGGTTTTCGCCCTTACCAGAAATCCCCGGCTGATTAATTTCCG
>JANFXS010000329.1 GCA_024460105.1 Anaerotignum faecicola | reverse complement strand
CCCTGACTCTGTCGTCTTTCGCTACCTGCAGAGCCCTTACCGCATTTAAGATGGCAATCACAGAAACGCCTACATCTGCAAATACCGCCGCCCACATACTGGCAAATCCAGCCGCTCCCAGGACCAGCACGATTGCCTTGATCCCCAGGGCAAATACGATATTCTGCCGAACGATTCGCAGGGTTTTTCTGGAAATCCTCATGGCCGCAGCGATCTTGGACGGCTCATCCGTCATAATGACCACATCGGCCGCCTCGATGGCCGCGTCAGAGCCGAGTCCGCCCATGGCAATGCCGATATCCGCGCGGGCAAGAACCGGAGCGTCATTAATGCCGTCTCCCACAAATGCCAGTTTACCCTTCCCGCTGGTCTGGGACAGCAGCTGCTCCATATGGCTTACTTTATCCGCCGGAAGAAGTTCTGTATACACTTCATCC
>JANFXS010000328.1 GCA_024460105.1 Anaerotignum faecicola | reverse complement strand
TAATCTGGTAGATCATTTCAATGTTTGCGCCAAACTTTTGTGCACCTGCATCCCACATCATATTCAAACCGTCTCCGACAATCCCCGGAACGTTGAACGGGAAATAATCTTCCCAGAGATTTAAGTCAAATTCCTCTTTCAGCATCTTGGCATTAACACCGAAGCCACCGGTTGCAACGACCACTGCTTTTGCACGGGCTTCTATCTCTTCTCCCTCTTTGTCGACAGCAATTACGCCAACAGCTTTTCCATCTTCCATGATCAATTCTTTTACCGGGCTTTCGAGATAAATCTCTGCCCCTAACTCTTGGGCTTTCTCTGTCATGGCGCGAATCATCGGACCTGCCGCACGCGGTCCGATAATGCCGTTTTCAGGTTTTACAATGTGCCATGTTGCCTCGGATTCTGCAAAATAGCGGAAAGCACCGGCAAATTCA
>JANFXS010000327.1 GCA_024460105.1 Anaerotignum faecicola | reverse complement strand
CTGTTGCAAGCCTGCCAATGCTGTTGATATTTATTTTTTTCCAGCGTTATTTTACGAAAGGAATTACCATGGGAGCTGTAAAGGAATGATTTACAAGTGATATTCAGGCCCAATTATGGGGCTGAGATATAAATAAAAGGAGGAAATATTTCTATGAAAAAGGCATTATCAATTATGATGGCATCATCAATGGTGTTGTCGCTGGCCGCATGCAGTGGATCAGCTACGTCCCCCACAACTGTGGCACCAGAGCCTTCAAAGTCAGCTGCAGAGGAATCTAAGGCGGAAGAAACGACTAAGGCTGCTGTTTCGGGGGAACGTATGGAACTTACAGTCTGGTTGACACCCAGCTGGAAAGGGGTTTTTAGTGGTGATGAACCGGGGGCAGACTATGACAGTTTCTTTGTGGAGGCTGGAAAGCGGTATACGGAAAACGTA
>JANFXS010000326.1 GCA_024460105.1 Anaerotignum faecicola | reverse complement strand
AGAGGAGAACAATTATGAAAAAGAACATGGTAAAAACACTTGCACTTGCCGGAATGGCAGTTTTAACAATGGGAACCCTGGCCGGATGCGGCAGCAATACAACCGAATCAACCGCGGCGCCAACCACCGCACAGTCAGAGGCTGAGACCACCACAGCAGGTACTGCCTCCGCTGAGACAACCACAGCGGCTCCTGCAGCTTCCGCTGATTTAAAGGGATCCATCAGCATGGTAGGTTCCACCTCCATGGAAAAATTTGCAACCGCGCTCAGTGAGATCTTCATGGAAAAATATCCGAACATCACGGTTCAGGCTGAATTCGTCGGTTCCGGTGCCGGTGTGGAAGCCGTAAATAACGGCTCCGCAGATATCGGCAACTCTTCCCGTGAATTAAAGGATGAAGAGAAAGCCAACGGCATCGCCGAAAACATTGTAGCCA
>JANFXS010000325.1 GCA_024460105.1 Anaerotignum faecicola | reverse complement strand
GAAGCTGGACCGAAATATTGCTTAAATTCATGGCGGCCAGCTGTGTGGGGAGGGCACCTACATGGCATGGCGTGATTCCGCTTCCGTCTACGAGACAGGGAACCTCCACACAGGCTTCGGCCGGCAGATTATCGATAAGGCCATGGTTGAGCACATTTCCGCCGATCTTATAGGGCTGATTGGTGACAATTGCTTCCATAATATAGGATGCGTATTCTAAAGAGCGGGTGTGGGTGATGGCTCCATCCATCAGAATACTGTCCTTCTCCTGATTCCAGCCTTCGATCTGTTTGATGCAGCGGCGGGGATATTCATCCAATGGAATCTGGTAGTCCTCAATCATCTCCGGATATTTGCTCTTGATGAATAGCGGATTGTACTCGGCGTTGTGCTCGCTGGATTCAGTGCAGTAGTAGCCCAGATGGCGGATGTATTCGAA
>JANFXS010000324.1 GCA_024460105.1 Anaerotignum faecicola | reverse complement strand
AAGTGCCCAAATCGGTTGAAAAAATAAGTCTGAAATAGTAAGATATGTTTACAGAAACGTATCGGATCCGAAAAAAGCTTAAGCAGGTAACAAGTGAGAACAAAGACAGCGAAAGGTGTAAAAGGGGATCAATTATGAAATTAAGAAGACTTATGGCATTGACAACAGCGGTGGTTATGGCAGCATCACTGACCGCGTGCGGAGGACAGAAAACCGAGACAAATACACAGGAGGCGGACAGCGGAAAAGAATCGGCAGCGTCCGGTGAGCAGATCACACTGCGCATGGCGTGGTGGGGATCACAGACGAGGCATGACGCTACGAACAAAGTAATTGAAATGTATGAGGAACAGAATCCGAATGTACATATTGAAGCGGAGTTTTATGATTTTGACAGCTACTTTACAAAGCTGGATACTTTGGTGGCAGCCGATGATGT
>JANFXS010000323.1 GCA_024460105.1 Anaerotignum faecicola | reverse complement strand
GTGGTGATGGTATGTAATGGCTCCTCGCACATCTGGCCTGTCCCGGATTTATAAAATTTAGTGACAAATGCCGTAACCAGACCATACCGGTTGCTGGTATCAATTGTCTTTATCGGCTCCGTCAGCAGTTGGCCGCGCGAATCACCTTCCCGTGTTTCTCCGTGATACTGGATCATAAAGGAAACGGCGCTCTGATTGTTAACTATGTACGGTTGCGGATTGTTAACAACATACTTAACGTATCCGTTTGCTATCCGTTTCATGGTGGCATCTGCCAGAGGGCGGGGCCGGTCAAATATGGAACGTCCCAAATCCGACCAATCAATATAATCTCCGCATTCTAACCACTTCTGCCGGCCATCTGCTCCGTTCTTACTGTGTGTCGGCTCCGGCCATGTAATCCGCTTCCCATCTCTCCGGAAGATTGCATACCAACGCT
>JANFXS010000322.1 GCA_024460105.1 Anaerotignum faecicola | reverse complement strand
GTGACTCTTTCCAACAACGACGACGGCGTCGCTCACGTCATCGAAAAATTTATGCTGTCATGAGTGTCCGGGGGTGGACTTTATGACTTTAATATGTTAAAATACTCCATAGATGAAGATACAGCAAAAATGAAGGGGACTGATTGAAACCATGAACAAAAAAATCAAGACAGATGCGGTAGACCATCTGTTTCAGGCGATACTGACACTGAAGACACCGGAAGAGTGCTATACCTTTTTTGAGGATGTATGCACGGTTAATGAACTGCTCAGCTTATCCCAGCGGTATGAGGTGGCAAAGATGCTTCGGGAGGGACGCACGTATCTGGAGATTGCGGAGAAGACCGGGGCTTCCACAGCTACGATCAGCCGGGTGAACCGTTCGCTGAATTATGGTAACGACGGATATGATATGGTATTTAAACGTCTGGAAGAGACA
>JANFXS010000321.1 GCA_024460105.1 Anaerotignum faecicola | reverse complement strand
CTGCTGTTCGGTCACCCAACTGCCGTCTGCTGCCACTAGGTATCCGTCTGGTGTAGTAGTATTTACAGCCATAATTCCATTCTGATTCAGATAATACGATGTTCCATTCTCTGTTATCCATTCCGCCCTCGCATAATTTCCATCATCTTTCTGGTATTGACAGCCGGTTGAAGTATTCTTCCATGTTCCTGCATACGCCGACATCGGGTTTAGGGTAACTGCCAGGAATATGATTGCCAGCTTCCAACCTGTTCTTTTTCTCATTATAAGCACCTCCTTCTATCCATAGCATACAAAGTCTCTGGAATCTATGTCGAGGGCACTTCTGAATTTTTTTTAAGGAATTACCTCAAAGGCATCCCTTCCAGCGCCCAATAACTTCATAAAATGGCTACAAAAGAAAAGGCATGAAAATACTCTCTCCATGCCTTTCCTTCCA
>JANFXS010000320.1 GCA_024460105.1 Anaerotignum faecicola | reverse complement strand
CGCAGCGCCATGTGCTGCCAAACAGGAGGCAATGGCATATCCGATCCCCTGGGTGGAACCGGTAACCAATGCTGTTTTTCCAGTTAAATCAAACATATTATCAACTCCATTCCCGGTCATTGGCCCATTCATGATCCCATTGATCTGTAGATTCCCATTGTCCAGTGTATTTCCTGTGAAGATGCTCTGCAATCAATTCCTCGTTTAGCTCATCAATTCCAAGTCCTGGTTTGTCCGGAACTTCAATAAATCCATCCTGGAACAGCGGATTGGCAATTCCTTTTGCAAGATCGTTCCACCATGGTATATCTATGGAATGGAACTCTATCGCCATTACATTACGTACCGCAGCAGCACAGTGAACTGCCGCCATACAGCCAATCGGGCTTTCCGCCATATGGATTGCCATGGCAACTCCATATTTATCGCACATATCGCC
>JANFXS010000319.1 GCA_024460105.1 Anaerotignum faecicola | reverse complement strand
ATAATACCGTGCGCTGCATTATGCTTGCTTCCAGCGAAGGACTCTGCAGAGATATGGAAGTAACGGCCACCGGTTCGGGAATCAGGGTTCCTGTCGGCGAGCAGACACTGGGACGCCTTTTTAACGTCCTGGGTGAGACAATTGACAACGGCGAACCGTTAAAGGAAGGCGAGAAATGGGTCATCCACAGGGATCCGCCGTCATTTGAGGAACAGAGCCCGGTAGCGGAGATCCTGGAGACGGGAATCAAGGTTATCGACCTTCTGGCCCCCTATGCGAAGGGCGGAAAGATCGGTCTGTTTGGAGGCGCCGGTGTAGGCAAGACGGTCCTCATTCAGGAGCTGATTCATAACATTGCCACAGAGCATGGCGGATATTCCATCTTTACCGGTGTTGGAGAGCGTTCCCGTGAAGGAAATGACTTATGGACCGAGATGGG
>JANFXS010000318.1 GCA_024460105.1 Anaerotignum faecicola | reverse complement strand
ACTCTGCTTCCTTAAATGGGGGAGCGATCTTATTCTTAACAACCTTCACACGGACACGGTTACCAACGACTTCACCGCCCTGCTTTAAGGACTCGATTCTTCTGATATCCATACGGACAGATGCATAGAACTTAAGCGCACGGCCGCCGGTCGTCGTCTCCGGGTTACCGAACATAACGCCCACCTTCTCACGCAGCTGGTTGATAAAAAGCACGGTACAGTTAGACTTGCTGATGACACCGGTCAGCTTTCTCAGCGCCTGGGACATCAGACGAGCCTGCAGGCCTACATGGGAGTCACCCATGTCGCCTTCAATCTCCGCCTTCGGAACGAGGGCCGCAACCGAGTCCACGATGATAATATCTACCGCACCGGAACGCACCATCGTCTCTGTGATCTCCAGCGCCTGTTCTCCGTTATCCGGCTGAGAGATGTATAAA
>JANFXS010000317.1 GCA_024460105.1 Anaerotignum faecicola | reverse complement strand
TGGTGAGCCGTTATTTCCTTTCCAAATATGGTGCAGACGCCGGGATAGGTGAAAAGGTTATGCTAAGCAGCGAGAGCTTTCACGGAGAATACGCGGTGACTGGCATTATGGAAGGCTATAAGGAAAAAGAGGTAAATGGCACATCCATCCTTCTTTCCAAAGAAGCCCTGAGGGATGGAGCGGCTACGACCCCGCTGATTATCGTGCCTATGTGCATTTTAAGAATGAGCAGCAGATGGATGAAACAGAGCTGACTGCCCGTAGCCGGGAGATTGCCAAGGAATATCAGCTGGAAATGCCGGTCATGAACCTCAGCTATATGAAATTCTATAAGCAGCCGGTGAATGTCAGTATGCTTGCGCTGGTTGCCGGAATCGCAGTCCTGGTCATCATCGGAAGATACTTTGTATCACAACATACCCTCCGATGATGACCAGGAC
>JANFXS010000316.1 GCA_024460105.1 Anaerotignum faecicola | reverse complement strand
CGATGACATGAACCTGCACCGGATCGCATTTAACGGAATCGTCTGCGACAATACCGTGAAAAACGGGCCGGGCCTCTATCACACAGTGTACTATTTTACCGGAGATACCTCGGAATACGTCTTTTCCAGGCCGCTTTACCGTGACGGCCAGCTCATCGGGTTCGCAGGCGCGTATTTAAACGGCCATGACTGGGCCAGGCTGTTTTCCAATTACCAGTACGACAGCATCATCACTACGGCAAACGGGGATATTATTTTCTGCTCCCGCGAGGGGTTTCTCCCGGAACGGAATACCAATAAATTCCGGAATGAAGAACAGCAGCGCCTGGTCTTCCTCCATGGAAACCGGTATCTGCTTTCGTCCCACTTTTTAAAGGATGAAGGCGTTACGATCTATTCCTTCATCTATTATCCGAAAAATGTACTTTACCTGGCCATCG
>JANFXS010000315.1 GCA_024460105.1 Anaerotignum faecicola | reverse complement strand
GGGACGAGCTGGAAGCGGGAGATGAGACTGCTGTTAAGAAGGATTTCGAGTATATAAAGAAATTCAGTGATGCGGAATTCAGTATATCTCAGGAACTTTTGGTTGAAAAAAATCCTAAGGTGGTTGAGACAAAGCCGATTATTGACGGTACGGTATGGAACGATTTCTCATTTTCGAATCAGTATTCGGCCATGGTCACCGCAGCAGGAAGAGATTTTGGAATGTCCATGTATCCTACAACCGAAGGGGCAACCCAGCAGCCGATCTATTTAAAGCCCAGTCAGTTTTTCTCTGTGGCCGAGACTTCTCAATATAAAGAGGAGGCCGCTAAATTTGTAGACTGGATTACAAATTCAGTGGAGGCCAACGAAATTCTTGAGGGTGAACGGGGCGTTCCGGTCAATACTGATGTACAGGAAGCGATTAAGGGAACGCTTGAC
>JANFXS010000314.1 GCA_024460105.1 Anaerotignum faecicola | reverse complement strand
CAATCAAGGCCACAACACTGTGGTTAAATATTGACAATGTCGCCGTTATTACGTACAAAAATGACGCTTCCGTGTATCAGTGCGCCCATTTTTGCGATAACAGCAGCGTCCTCCCTTCGTATTCATCGATTTTCCGGCTGTCTTAACGACCGGTTTTCATGATGGTTTCTCTACCCGAAGGTGCCTGCGCTTTCGGGTATTTTTATGTTCTGGGATTAGCCCCCTTTACATAAAATCTGCCCTTTTCGGAAAATGGGTTCTATTATTCCATTTTTTAGAAAGGCAGTTCTATCATGAATAAATTTAAGACATTTCTTGCCGGACATGGCTGCGGGCCCCGCGCCATTGTTTCCACTGTACTGATGTGTACAAAACAAATTTTTGACGGCGGTATCCAGTGCATCGCAGGCGGATATCTTGTTTCTGCCGTTCACTTTGTCA
>JANFXS010000313.1 GCA_024460105.1 Anaerotignum faecicola | reverse complement strand
CGACCTTCCCCTTCAGGCTGGTTTTTATGATCACCTGATTCTCCTCCAGATGGCGTTCTTCCATCTCAATCCATTTCACTGTTCGGTAGATTCCCGCTCCGCTGTACCAGCGGTCCGCGGGCTTCTTCGTATTATCCACCCGCACCAGAATCTCATTGTCTCCGGTATGCACGAAATCCGTGATGTCCAAGCGAAACGGGCTATAGCCGTACTTCCGTCCGCCCACCACTTTATCATTGACCCATACCGTGCTGTCCTCGTAGATGCCTCCGAAATACAGGTAATAGCGGTAACTCGACTTTTTCTCCTCCAGCACCTGAATCTTCCGGTACCAGCCGACGCCCCACCGGTCGCGGAAGCCTTGGGCCTCCCCCTCAGCCATCTCCCTGGAAAACGGGGCCGTAATCGCCCAGTCATGCGGCAAGTCTACCGTCTGGAAAT
>JANFXS010000312.1 GCA_024460105.1 Anaerotignum faecicola | reverse complement strand
GTTATACTTCCGGTATGCCGGCACAGCTTTTTCTAAGCAGAAAGAGCGAGACGTATCAAAATTGTCTGCCTCTTACCGCACTCAGAAGTGATTTTGGCGGAGACCACGTATTCGTACTCCGCAGACAAAGCTCTGTACTGGGAACAGAATGGGTCATTGCAAGGGTAGATATAACAGTAAAGGAAAGAGACAGTCAGATGATGTATGTTGACGGCGCGCTTACGTATTCGGATCAGGTAGTTATAAGCTCAAATAAGATCATATCGGAAGGAGACAGGGTCCGCATTGAAAATTAACAGGTTTGCTCATTACCGGGCGTTGACAATATCAGCAATACTGGCAGCGGTTCTTTGGAGTTTCGCTTGTTCTTTCTATAGTACGGCCATCAGTCACTGCACCAGTGTTGGCATTAAATGGGAAAAGGGCGGTGTCAGCCCCTCA
>JANFXS010000311.1 GCA_024460105.1 Anaerotignum faecicola | reverse complement strand
GGAAGCAACTATGGGAGTTGCCAATACGGTCCTGACTGCAGCTTCTTTAAGCTATATTGGTCTTGGCGTTCAGCCACCTACTCCGGAGTGGGGGGCCATGCTTTCAGGAGCAAAGGGTTATATACGGGATTATTCCTATATGCTGACTTTCCCTGGTCTTTTCATCGCATTGACCGTTCTTTGTCTTAATATGCTTGGTGACGGCCTCAGAGATGCTTTGGATCCGAAACTTAAAAATTGATGGAGGTCAGAAGATGGAAGAGAAAACAACAGCTTTTTTGGAAGTGAAAGACTTGGTAGTAGAATATTCGTCAGGTGATGATGTAGTTCATGCGGTTAATGGAGTCTCTTTTTCGCTGGAACGCGGGAAAACACTGGCGTTGGTAGGAGAGACTGGTGCTGGTAAAACTACTATTGCAAAAACTATTATGAGAATTTTGCC